>NZ_JBWDLJ010000008.1:0-70744 GCF_056238645.1 Formosa sp. F44 | reverse complement strand
ATAAGCTTTTAAAACAGGCATTTGCCCTTGCAAAATCAGGATTGATTTATGATAAGAACTATAGAAGTATTTTAGTGAAAACAAACTAATAATTACTTGCTTTTTAACACAGTTCTTGGAAAGTTGCGTGCTTGTGTGCGAGGATTTTCCGAAGGAAAATCAGATGCAAGCAAGCAAAGCAACTAACATTGGTTTAGCATAAAACTAGCAATTTTTTATATACTGTGTTGTATGCAGTTTTTATTTTATTCGGTTGAGTATTATGAAATCATAATCTGTAAAATTTTCAGGTCTAATTCCATTTGAGCCTCTAGCAAACATTATTCGGTCATTTTCTAATACATCTATTATACAAGGCCAAACTAGTTGTCTTTCGGTTTCTAATTCCGTGAATATGAGGTCAACCGTAATGGGTGACTTGGTATAATCAACTTTATAAGTCAAACTGAATTTTTTTCCGTCTTTTACGAATTATTTTCCGCCTAATAAGTCAGTTCCAAACTTAATATATGCATAACCTTCATTGTCAAATGTAAAATATCCAACTTCATTTTTATCCGTTCCTTCCCATTCTCCGACTAATTTAAATTCAGAATTGAATTCAAATCCATTAAATGAGATTAATGAAAGACTAATTGCTAATGTTAATATCAGTTTATTCATACTGCTTGGTCAAATTGCATACAACGTTTCGTGTATGAGCAGTGGTGCGGTTCGTCACAGACAATTGTAAACAGATACTTGCCAGAGGAAAATCCGCAGGATTTTCCAAGTAGGTGAGGACAAGCCATTGCTTATACACATTGTTGTAAAACGTTTTTTATTTTACTCCGAATGGTTTTGTCGGCAATTCATTCATCCATTTCACTCCGTATTTTTTGTTTAAATAATCCGCAATCATTTGATTGTTTTCAGTTGCTTTTTTAAATGACAAAGGGTCAATTACACAATTCTCTTTGGTAAGTCCAATTCCATATTTTTCTTTAAATTCAAGAAACGCTTTAGGTATTGAATTGTCAATTCCGTGTATAATGAAGTTTAAATTTCCTTCCGAAATCCTTTTCTCAATTTGTTCATCCGATAGATTTGTGTCCAAATTCATAGGAAAAGAGAAAGATCTATTTTTAGAGGTCAATTCCGTTTTTTCAACTAAACGAATTGTTATTGTATATTTATTGTTTGTAATTCTTGAAGGATAATATGTATATGCAGTAAACTCGTCTGTTGCAAATCCGAATTGATATTTACCCTTACTAGGCAAAGTTATTTTAAAACTTTGAGTGTCTTTAATTTCAATTCTTTCATTAGTTTCGGTAATAAAAAATTCGCCAGAATTTAATTCTTTACCAGTTAAGTTCTCAAAAATTACTTCAGCGATTATTTCTTTTTCGGTCGCTTTAGAAACTGTGAAAGTCAAAGCTAAAATCAGAGCTATAAATATTTTTTTCATCTTTATTATTTTATTTAGTTCAAATATTCAATTCCTTTTTCTATAAAATAATCCATAATTAGTGAACTGCTCTTTTCGGTNAGAAACTGTGAAAGTCAAAGCTAAAATCAGAGCTATAAATATTTTTTTCATCTTTATTATTTTATTTAGTTCAAATATTCAATTCCTTTTTCTATAAAATAATCCATAATTAGTGAACTGCTCTTTTCGGTTAGTAAAACTGTTTCTTGGTTGAGCCAAATGTTTTACAACGGTCTTGTGTATGATTAGTGGCGTGTTTAAAACACTAAAGATAGCAAATTAAAACCAAATAGAAAATCCGTGAGGATTTTCGTAAATAGGCGAATACTAGCCATTAATTATACACGGTGTTGGCAAATCGTTTTTATTCCACAAGTATTTTATAAATCCCAGTTTGACTGTCCAATTCAAATTCTGAATCTGTTAAATTAATTTCATTATAATCTGTGTGACTGCAACAATCTTCAATTCTTTCTGCGTCAACGTAAAAATTAAAAATATGATTGTCAGATATGTCAATTTTTAGATTTACAATTTCAGTTACCCAACCAATTGAGCCGATTTGAATCAAATTAATATTATCTTCAGATATAAAAGAAAATTCAATAGATTTATTATTATTCAAATTGTCAGTTATCGTAATTTCATTAGAGTCAAACGTTTCGTTTGTAAATAAATTCTCTCCACTTTCTTTGTCGACAATCTCAAATTGAAAAGTTTGTGGTGGTGTAAAGCATAGTTGATTACAATCATCATCGTCTTTACAACCTTGGAATATTATTGTGAATAGAATAAGTAGTAAATTAATCTTTTTCATTTGTATTTAGTTTTTTTATGTTAGATGAGATTTCTCTCGAAAGGTTGCTCTCAAATGTTTGCCAACGGTTTGTGTATGAAACGTAGCGTGTACAAAGACGCTAATTTTTCAGATAAACACAGAGCCGAATTTTTATATTTTGTTTTTATCTTTTCTATTTTAAAAGCCAAATTTAAAAATTTGGCGGTCTTCGCAAATAAGCAGGAACCTTTGGATTTAGTACTTACTAGCTATGTTTTATACACTTTGTTATGTGCTGGCTATTTTCATTCTAATATCATCAATCATATCTCGATAATTACTTTCGTAACTACTTATTCTTGGAATATTAACTATCTCAACACCTAATGATTCAAAAAGACCTTTCTTCGATTCTTCTATTGAGTTACAGTAAAAATAAATCTTATTCTTTATTTTATTTCCGACTTCATTATCTCTAATTAAACGAGCTCTTTTCGTTAAAATCCACCATAAGTCAATTTCGCTAAAGTCAAATGAAAAGCCTATGATATATAAGTTTGATGTAAAAAATAGTTCTACCCAAGAGATTCCATCAGGTTCGTTTTCGTTTAGTTTTTCTTTAATTGATTTTAGTTTTATAGTTTTTCCTCCAATAATATATTCATATTTTCCTTTAATGAAATTGTCAATTTTTCCAATTTCGCCACAATAGTGGTCTAAGCCTAACATAATTGTTTTCGGATTTTTAATTTCTCCGTGAATATGCCAAATATTAGTTGATGGATTTCCATTTTCTATTATCTCAATTTTTCTTCTAATACTGTATATGTCTTCCGTGCTTTTATTCAAATATTCATAATTAAACTCCTTAGAAATCGAATCTCGAAAAGCATAATCATAATTAGTAGATAAATAGTTGTGTGCATTCAAAGAATACAAATCTTTATAAATTGAATGAGTAACAACTTTTTTATAAGCTTCAGCTATTTTTTCTTTTACTGAAGATTCTTCTTTTAATATGTTATTATCAATTTTTAATGGTCGTTCAAATAAAATTCTTTCATAAATCATTGTGTTCGGTAAGTCCGCATTCACAAATTGTTGAGAACCTTTTATTTCAGTCAAAAGTTGATCCCAAGATTGATTTAAGTCAGAAAGCCTATTTAGTCCATTTCCGAATAATATTGAGTTTATCATTATTTAGTTGGTTCAATCGGTTCTGTTGCTTCTTTTATTCCTCTTTGTACTTTAGAAGGTAATATAAATAAGAATTCCGCAAGAGCCAATGCAAAATCAACAGTCTTTTTTGCATCTTTTCCGTCTGGTAATTTAGCTTCTTCATCTGCGTGTCTTTCATCATTAGCGTCAAGTCTAACTTCGTGTGCCCATTCTGCCATTCCTGATGTTATTAGATGGTCTTCAGCTGCTTTATTTATCCTTGAATATAGTTTTCCAGCAGTATATCCTTTTTCTTTAAGCATTGCATCTATTGAACTTGCAGCAAGCATTATTGCTCCGGAAGGTGCGTGTAAACTATCAACTGCTTGATGAAGGAAAGCTTTTGCTTTATCAGGTAGACTATTGTCAATTTCTATTTGGTCAGGGAACATTTCCGATATCCATCCACCGTCTTGTTGTGCAGCAGCAGTAGTCACTCCGCCACATCTATTACATTTATAAATACCCCAATTTCTTAAGTTTGATTGGTCAAATGCTTTTGTTTGAAATTTATGAACGATAGTTATATTTGGATTTGCCACTCGACAGTGTGGACATCTTTCTAAAATTAAATGGCTTTGTAAATCTGGCATATTATTTTTTTTTCAGCTTGCACATAACGGTCTCGTATAACCGTCAGTTACGGGTTAATATGCGTTAATTTTCGGGTTGGTACAGACCTTAGCTATTCCGAGTGGATTCGGACGTAGTCGAATCCGCCGTAATTGCGGTTATACATTGTTGTACACCGTTTTTTTATTCATTTATTATTTTTCTCATTTCGTTTAGTGCTTTTGTAAAATCAGACATTTTTTTACTCTCTCCAATATGAATTGGAATATTATTTAGTCGATTTGTCAAGTCCTTTATTGGCATATTTTTTAATTCTCCATATTCCGCTTTCCACCAATCTAGTGACTGTAAATTTGCATTTTGAAATCCAGTTGTTTTTCGGTCATTGTCAGTTGGCAAAAAGTCAATTTTTCCGATTATAGAATTTAAATAGTCAAAGTCGGTTATTATTCCATCGTAAGTCAATTGCGCGTATAAAGCCTCTTTGAAAATTTGCTCAATATTTTTTAAATCCGTTGATTTAATGTCAGTCAATATTACGTTATATTTTGTTTTTCCGTTTGTGATTAACCAGCATTTTTTTCTGTCAACATAAAATACGGTTGCGTTCCATTTTCCAAGTATTCCACATTCAGTTTTTTCGTCAGTTGAAATTAATTTCTTAATCAACTTTTCAAGTTTTTTAGTAGTGTGTATTGTCGTTCGCATAAATGGTGTACAACGTCTCATGTATGGAAAGTGCGTGTTTGCGCGTGAGGATTTTCCGTAGGAAAATCAGCAGTAAGTAAACAAAGCACTGACCTTTAGATTATGCTCTAAATTAAGCATTTTTTATACATATTGTTAGCGGGCGTTTTATATTTAAAGATATTTATTGCGCAATACTATCCCATAACAAAAGTCATTCCGCCGTAAGAGTTTCGAAATGCTTGGTGATCCGCTGGGAAATATTGGGTAGGAGTGAGGTCAGTCATACGCAACAGTTGCGCATCGTTTGGATCCGATATTTGTTTTAAATTTTAATCGTAAAAAACTGATTGATTTTAAGGTTTTAAACCACTTTTGAGTTGATTTAATTGTTTGTTTTGAGCAGAGTGAGCAATGGCCGCTAACGGTTTTGTGTATGGTTAGTTGCGTGGTTAAGTAACTAATTTAGTAAACAAATACGAACCCGAGAAAATTCCGAAGGAATTTTCCAAATAAGCACTTGCCAAAGCAAGTAATTATACACGGTGTTGGCAACTGGCTTTTTATGGTCGAATAAAATCATAATTTCCATTTATTTCGTCCACATTCCAAGTCCGTTTAGGCAACTCTATATTTTTATTAAATTCTATTATTGTCAAAGATTTTAGTTTGTCAAACTTATAATTCGTTTGAATTCGTGTGTTTGATAAAAAGTAACTTCCTTGTACAAATTCTCCTTTTTCCTTTATGATTTTTTCTAATTCTTTCGAGTTTGTTTTTATATAAAATTCCCTTGAGTCGGCAAATCCAGGTTTTAGTTTTAATTCCACAATTCCGTTATTTTTCAAGATTGCGTCTACAAAAACAGTTCTCGAATAATCTTTGTCCATTCGGTCAAAAATTATGAAAGCAAAAAATCCAAGAGCAAACAGAATAGAAGTCAATTGAAATTTTATTCTATTCTCCGTTTTGTCTGTTAAATAAATAATTGATAATGGAATTAAGCTCAAAAATATTAAATAGGGAAGTAGCAGAACTAAAATCAAAATACTGTTCTGAAAATCAAAAGTCAAATATTTTCCGACTTCGTTTGTTAGTAAAATGCTATATGAAATCGAAGTCAGTAAAGTTAATAAAATTCCGAATTTCGTTTTGGCGAATACCAAAATTAAAGAAACAAATAACATTGGGTAAAGCAACAAATAAAAGTCTGTCGAATTGTCAATTCCGTATGCAAAAACAGTTACAGTTTGGGACAGAAAACTAATCAGTCCGACAATTGTCAGAATGATAATTATTAATCGGATTTTTTTCTGTTTTTCCGTCTGTTTCATTTTTCTTCAGCTTGTTGCCAACATACAAGTAAACGCACAGTGCATTTACTCCCATTATATTTATACCAAATATATTAAATAAATGTTTAGAGATTTAAAGTATAGTTAATAGGCTCTAGGCTTCTTTCTCACTTACGTGCGTACAGCTAGAAAAACGGGATGCAAACAAATTACCTGCTAAAGATTAATTCCATCTGGATCCCATGTGCTTATTGTCTGAGTAGTGTCATTTTAAACTCAAATTTATAAGAGGTTTCGTTATAACTCACTTCTTGCTCGCCGGTTAAGTAAAGTGTATCGCCAGTAACTTCGTATGTTGTTTCAACTTGTTGGGCGTCCATGTCTAGGTCGTTCTCAATTATAACTATCGTATTACCGTCTATACTATAGGTGCCAGAGCTTACTTCGCCAAGTGTATTAGAATTAGACGTAAATGTATTGTCGGATCTAAGCGTAATCAAAACAACGTCGTCTGCTTCCGGGCTTGTTATGGTATCGCTTATTAAATCGCCATTTAAATACTCTTTTTGTTGTACAGAGATTTCTTTCCAAGTACCTACTAAAGTGTTTTCATTCGGGGCACCATCATCGCTACTACAAGACGTTGAAAACATAAAGGCTAATACGGTGACTGTTAAAATAATTACGCGCTTAAAATTAAAATACATATCTAGTGTTTTTTAACCTAAAGGTAAATGAAATGGTATGTAGTTGTATGGATTAATTGCATTTTTTGTAGCCCTTTAATGCTTGTAAGCCCTTATTTTAATTAAATTTGATTTTCTCTCAAGACATACAAATGCACAGAATTATCTTTTTTATTTTTTTTATATACTGTAATGGTGGTTATGCTCAAACATCTTCAGAAACTTTAATTGACAGCCTAAGCTTAACCCAGGATCCATTAAACAAAATAGAATTATGTAAAAGAATTGCAGAGAAACTTACCGATAGTGATTGGGAAAAGGCGATTACATACTTAGATTTTGCTGAAAAAGAAGCTCAAGAAACGAAGTATTCAGAATTTAACTTAGCATCGGTTTATGTCGCAAAAGGAGAACTTTATGCCTCTAAGGATTTGCTAGATATAGCTCTGGATTATTTTCTGAAAGCTCAAGAGATTTATAAAGTTCAAAATCATGAAGCTGAAGCCATTAGGGTTGAACATTATTTGGCTATAATCTATGCGCAATTCAATAATAAAGAAAAGGCACTTCATTACTTTTTTAAATTATATGATTATCAAGTAAAAAATAACGATTCAATTAAGATTGTAAAGATTTTAAATAATATTGGAACGTTATATCTAAAGGAGGATTTAGATTCTGCATTGTATTACTTTAATAAAGGAAAACAAATAATTAGTACGTTAGACGATCATGCCTTATTAGGGTACATTACAACCAATTTGGGACGCGTTTATGGCTTAAAAGGAGATACAATTCAGGCTAATGCGTATTTTTCTAAAAGCATGAAGTTAGCACAAAATGCTTCCAATAAGAATTTTAAATTGTTTGCATTTGGCGCTTTTTCAAAATATAGTCTGCAAGAAAAACAATATGACAGCGCTATATACTACGCCAATAAGGCACTTGATTTAAATTCGGATAACGCATACAGTTTTAGTAATCAGAATACAGCAAATATCTTGTCTAAGGCCTATGAAGGTAAAGGAGATTATAAAACCGCAGTACACTATTTTAAACGCTACGACCAAATCAGGGATAGTTTAAATGTAGAAGAAAAGGCTGTTAATTTAGAGCGTATAAAATTAGATCAGGACTATAAAATTCGTTCTAAAATAAGTGCTTTAGAGGAAGAAAAGAAACGGTTTAAACTTTACATCGCAGGTTTAATGCTTCTGTTAGGTACTTTAGTATTAGGAATGTTATTAATTAGGTATAGAAATAGAAATATTAAAAGTCTGCTAGAAAAAGAACAGCTTAAGATTAAGCATCAGGATTTACACCAACATTTAGATTTAAAAAATAAGGAACTTATTGGCAAAGCCATGTCAGAAATCCATCGCAAAGAAATCTATAATCATATCTTAACCGATTTAAAAGCAGTTAAATTAAAGGCTGTTAAAAAGGAAACTCAGCAAGCCATAGATGTCATTTTACAAAAGCTTCAAAAAGATATGGATTCTGATATTTGGAAAGAATTCGAATTGAGTTTCGAACAAGTTCATAAATCTTTTTTTGAAAATTTAGCTTTACATCACCCCACTTTAACTCCTAAAGATCGCAGACTTTGTGCGCTTCTATTTATGGATTTAACCACTAAAGAAATTTCTCAACTAACCGGACAATCTTTTAAAACGGTTGAAAATTCACGTACCAGACTTCGTAAAAAATTGGAGTTAACTAATGAAAAAGTAAACCTTTCTACTTATCTGAATAGTCTATCAGTAAATTAAATTCAACTTTTTTGAAATTTATAAATATATGATTTTCAGCACACTAATTATGTTTGGTGTGCTGGTGTAGTGGTTGTTTTTAACTCTGTGAGTGTTTTTGTAATAGTTCATTTCTTTTCGAATATTGGCTCGCATCATAAATTGGTCTAAAATATAAACCAACCATACCATGAATCGTAACCAAAAAACAATTAAAGTTCAGAATTTGGAATTAATTTTGAACGATACTTTTTTTAATCATAAAGTAATATTAAACATAAGAGAAAAAATAGGTTCAATATTATGTTTAGCCTTTGCTTTAACATTATTTAATTGTGGATCGAGTACAACAGCAACAACTCAGAATACCACAGCAACTACCACCACTACAACTGTAGAAGCTAAAGACACCGATATTAGCGATAATTTAGATTTGGAAGCTGTTGCTTCTGTGTTTGGTGAGTCTAAAGATTTAGAGGATTTCGAAAAAAGACTAAACAATCCCGAAACTAAAATTTCTAATTTAGATTTAAACGAAGACGGTAAAGTAGATTACTTAAGAGTTTTAAGTTCTGAAAAAGGCGATGAAAAAGTAATAACAATACAATCTGTTTTGGCTAAAGATAAATTTCAGGATGTTGCGACTATAGACGTTAAGAAAGAAAACACGAGTGTTCAGGTCATTGGAAATTCCAATATTTATGGACCAAACTACTATATCTATCCTGTATATGGAGTGAATCCATTAATTATGGATTGGTTCTGGGGACCGTATTATTCGCCTTGGATTTCTCCTTTTTATTGGGGGTATTACCCATCATATTTCCGTCCATGGGGACCTTTCTCTCCATTCGCATATCATAATAATATAATTATACATGTGAATACTAAAAATGTGTATCATCATACTAATTTTGACCATCATCATGGTAATATGAATAACAATCATAATAGAAATGATCATTATTCAAATTCTACTAAACAATCATTCCAAAAACGAAATCCAGGAAACTATAATAAGCATAGCTTAGATTTAAATCGTGGAGGTACGTTTACAAGATCTAATTTTGGAGGAGGTTTTCGCGCAGGCGGAGGTTTTAGAAGATAATAACCTTATACAATCATTACTTTATTTCTATTTAAAAGGGCGTGCTAGTGACTTTAATCTTTAAGATTGAATGGACTTTAAAGACCAAGTCCTTGTCATATACATCTAAATTATTTCTTTAAAAGGAACTTTTTAATTTATCTTTGATATGTTAAGGAAAACTTAAAATAGAAGTATCTTTAATCGCGATAATTCAAAAAATAAAAGAAATTTATTGACAGATATTTTTTTAATCAATTGATTATTAGGTTCTTTATTGGGAATTGTTTTTTGTATTTCAGAAGTAATGAATGTTTTTTATACGTGTTAATCAATAACTATCAACCAATAACCAATTATGAAACTAACGCTATTAAGAGTAATCGTGTTAACTGTATTTTGTCTTGCAACGTCAAATTCTTTTGCTCAGGACACAACAAAACCTACTAAAAAAGAAGCCAAAGAGGCTAAGAAAGCGGCTAAAAAAGCTAAGAAGGAAGCACCACCAGAAAAAGGGACCATATACTTTTCGCCAGTACCAGTTATTGGTGCTAATCCTGCATTTGGATTTATATACGGGGCAGGTGCCTCTGTAAGTGGTTTTTTGGGTGAACCAGAAACTACAAAAATTTCTAATGCCCTATTAGGTGTTGCATTTACCACTAAAAGTCAAACTATAATCACATTAAAATCTACTATTTATGGAGCAGATAATAATTTTATCGCATTAGGAGATATTAGATATTTACAATCGTCTCAGCCCACTTGGGGATTGGGAACGGGGCCACAAACGTCTAAACTGGCTTCAAATGATTTTGGTTTTGATGATGGTTCTATAGAAGGAAATTCTGAAGCGGATATGTTAGAATTCAATTTCTTCCGTTTTTATCAAACCTATTTAAAGAAAGTGAGTGATAAAGGCTTTTATGTTGGTTTAGGATTACGCCTAGATTTCTTTAGTAAATTTGAAGACCAACTATTAGACCTAGACGCCGAAACTCCAGTAATTACGCCATTCTACGCTTACAACGAGCACTACGGATTTGATCAAGATAAAAGTTCGTTAGTCGGACTATCTTTAAATGGAGTGTTAGACACAAGAGATAATGTAAACAATCCGTATAAAGGACGTTATGCTATGGCTACATTTACAGTAAATCCAGAATTTTTAGGGAGCGACCAAAGTTCAACTCAATTGTGGTTAGAGTATCGCGATTACATTAATATTAAGGAAACCAATAACGATATTATTGCAATTTGGTCTTATGCTAATCTTACAACTTCGGGAGATTTACCTTATATGAATTTACCTGCAATTGGGTGGGACCAATATTCTAAATCTGGAGAGCCGTATTCTCAAGGTCGTTTCCGTGGTCAGAATCTGTTATACTTAGGTGCAGAATATAGAAAACATCTTTATGGTTCTAAGAAAAACGACAGATTGCTAGGTATGGTGGTCTACGGTAACCTAACAACTGCAAGTGCAAAACAAAGTGACATTGGCTTATTAGAATATATAGAACCAGGTTATGGTTTGGGCTTACGTGTAAACATTAGTAAAAAAGCAAGAACAAATATTGGGATTGATTACGGATGGGGAAGTTATGGTTCTAAAGGGCTGTTTTTACGTCTAAATGAAAATTTCTAATACAACAATTACAACTAACCCATACTAATTATGAAAAATTATTTAAGTCTTCTAACGGGAGTTGCTGTATTATTTGCAGTATCGTGTTCCGACAAAAAAGAGACTCTACCTACAGAAATATCTACTAATCAAACCACAAGCGGAGCCGTATTACCTTTCCCAGCGACGCCTATGGCTAGCGTGACTACAGCAAATATGAAGGATGCAAAAATGAAATGGCCGGACGAGCCACAACGCTTGCCTAAAGATACGCCGAATGTATTATTAGTGCTTTTAGACGATGTAGGTTTCGGTATTTCTGAAACTATGGGAGGTGAAATTCATACGCCAAACTTCGATAGAATTGCTAAAGAAGGATTGTTGTACAATACCTTTCACACCACGTCTATTTGTTCGCCAACACGTGCGGCCTTACTTACGGGGAGAAATCATACTCGTGTGAGTTCTGGAACCATTGCCGAGCGCGCCGTGGCTTTCGATGGTTACACCGGAATTATTCCTAAAACAGCTGCAACCATTCCAGAAATTTTAAAAGAATACGGGTATCATACATCTGCTTTCGGAAAATGGCACAACACTCCAGCTACAGAAACAACCATGATGGGACCTAAAAACCACTGGCCAAATGCTTATGGTTTCGAACATTTTTATGGTTTTTTAGGTGGAGAAACCTCTCAATGGGAACCGCGTTTAACACTTAATTACGACCATATAGAACCGCCTCACGACGAGGATTATCATTTAACCGAAGACTTAGCAAAACAAGCTTTGAATTGGATAGATAATAGTCGTGCATTTTCTCCAGATAAACCCTTTTTTATGTACTGGGCTCCTGGAGGGGTTCATGGGCCACAGCACGTTGCTAGCGAATGGGCAGATAAATACAAAGGTAAATTCGACGATGGTTGGGACGCCTACAGAGAACGTGTTTTTAAACGTCAGCTTGAGATGGGAATTATTCCAGAAGGTACAACATTAACACCTCGTGATAGTACTTTAAACGGATGGGCAGATATTCCAGAAGACCAGCGTGCATTTCAAATTAGGTTAATGGAAGTTTTCGCCGGTTTTGTAGAACATACAGATACACAGGTGGGTAAAATACTTGACGGATTAGAAGACCGTGGTTTAAAAGAGAATACCATTGTTATTTATATTTTCGGAGATAATGGTTCTAGTGCCGAAGGACAGAATGGTTCCATTTCAGAATTATTGGCTCAAAACAATATTCCTAATACCGTGGAGCAACAAATTGCTGCTCTAGAAAAAGTAGGTGGTATCGACGCTTTAGGTTCCCCTCATACAGATAATATGTATCATGCAGGATGGGCATGGGCAGGAAGTACACCTTTTAAAGGAACAAAATTAATGGGAAGCTATTTTGGAGGGACCCGTAATCCCATGGCTATCTCTTGGCCAAAAGGCATTAAGCACGACGGTGCAATACGCACGCAGTTTCATCACGTTATAGATATTGCACCTACTCTATATACAATTTTAGGGATTCCTCACCCTGAAGAAGTTCATGGCTATAAGCAACAAAAAATGGATGGGATTAGTTTAGCATATACTTTTAATGATGCAACGGCGAATGGACAAAAGGAAGAACAGTTTTTCGATAATAATGCCAGTCGAGCAATTTATAAAGACGGATGGATGGCTTCTACTTTTGGTCCATTAATTCCTTGGAATACGCCTGCTTCGGTAAGTCGTATTAAGAATTGGGACATGGACAATGATGTTTGGGAGTTATACAAACTAGACGACGATTTTTCTCAAGCTCATGATTTAGCAAAAGAAAATCCTGAAAAATTAGAAGCTCTTAAAAAAGACTTTTTAGCCTTAGCAGAAGATAATAAAGATTTTCCAATAGGTGCAGGAAACTGGTTACGTACACATCCAAAAGATATTCGTAAACCACCCTACAAAGAATGGAATTTTAGCCAAACCACACAGCGTATGCCTGAATTTAATGCTCCTGGTATTGGTAGAGAAAACAATACGGTAACTGTAGATTTGGAAATAGGAAACAAAGCTAATGGTGTGCTGTATTGTGTTGGTGGTGCTGGTGGAGGTATTACCCTTTATATGGAAAATGGTATCTTAAAATATGAGTATAATATGTTGCTTATTGAAAATTATTCAGGGCAAAGTGCTCAGCCACTTGTTAAGGGTAAACATAAACTAGTGATTAATACCCAAGTGAAAGGTCCGGCACAAGCAGGAACAGTCCATATTAGTGTAGATGGGAATGAGGTAATAAATGTGTCCTTAAACCGTACCGTACCATTGGCATTTACTGCTACCGAAACGTTCGATGTTGGCGTAGATTTAGGCTCGCCAGTATCTTACGATTACTATAAAAAGCGTCCGTTTAAATTTGATGGGATTATTGAAAATGTCCACGTTAAATTAAATTAAATTAAAGATTGAAACAGTAAAAAAGATGTGTCTCTGGATTCATCTTTTTTATTTTATATAAATAATTAATTACATGAGATTTAAAATACTAAAGCTAGTCGTTTTTACCATAGTGCTTAGCAGTATAAATAAAGGGTTTTCTCAAGCTGAAACACCCACCACTTTTTTTATGCCTCCTAAAGATTTAATGGCTGTTAATTTGCAGTATTTAAACTTAGAATCTAATTTGTCACCATCGCAGGATGTGGTGTTGGCTAGTGGTACTATTAATGTAGATGCGTTTATAGTGCCATTTTTATATTCGTTTAATATCGACGGTCGTATTGCTCAAGTTTTGGTAACACCTACCTACGGAAGTATGACAGGTACTGCAGATATTTCGAGATTATCAGAAGGGCTTCCTGAAGACATTCCTAATGAATTTGAATTTATCAATAAATCGGGTTTCATGGACTCTAGTGTGTGGTTACGAGTAGGATTACTAAATGCTCCCGCTTTGGATTTAGCCGATTTTAGTCAGTATAGTGCTAAATTTCAAATGTATGCCCTTGTTGGGTTTACTGCTCCTGTTGGGGAATATAATCAAAGTCGGCGTGTAAATTTAGGAGCCAATCGTTGGGCATTCCGTCTAGGTTTACCTATGGTTTTAGCTTTAAATGAAAACAAAAAAGCATCAGCTCATTGGGAAATAAATCCAAATTTATATCTGTACACTAATAATAACAATCCTTTTGCTGGAGAGACGAAAAGGCAAACGCCGTTGTTTGTATTAAATCAGCATGTGTCTAAATATTTTATGCCAAAACTATGGGGTTCAGTAGATTTAGGCTACCAATATGGCGGGGTTTCTCAAATAGACGATTTACCAAAAGGTGAAAGAATCAATCAGTTGGCAGGAGGTGTTTCTCTAGGATATAGCGTGACTAGCGCTATTAAAATACAGAGTAGTTATGGTCGTATTTGGTTTAATGAAAGTAACGGACATATGTTCCGCTTTTTAGCAACCATGACCATTCCATCTAAATCCGATCGCGAGATGCTTGCAAAAATGAAACAAAATAAATAACTCATAAACTAAAAATTAAACTTACGCTATTATGAAATCAAAACATATATTATGTTTCGTGTTAATGGTTTTGGGAGGTGCCGTTACAGCACAGCAAATTTTACCATTTCCACCAACGCCGTCGGCTTCGAAACCGGGATTAACCATGGAAACCTCAACTTATAAAAAAAGACCTGAAGCAAAACATTTACCTGCCGATGCACCAAATATCTTAATCATTTTAATGGACGATATTGGGCCGGGAACAGCATCGACATATGGCGGAGAAATTAATGCCCCAACGTTAAGTCGTGTCGCAGATCTTGGAGTGTCTTATAATCGTTTTCATTCAACAGCCATGTGTTCGCCAACACGAGCATCTTTGCTTACAGGAAGAAATCATACTGGAGTAGGAAATGGACAAATCGCAGCATTAGCAAACGATTTTGATGGTTTTAGCGGGGTTATTCCTAAAACCGCAGCCACTATGGCCGAAGTTTTAAAAGCTTATGGATATAATACCGCTGCGTTTGGAAAATGGCACAATACACCAGAAGATCAAATTACTAATAAAGGACCATTCGATTTTTGGCCAACAGGATATGGTTTCGAAGAATTTTACGGTTTTTTAGCCGGAGAAGCATCGCAATACGAACCTACTTTAGTACATAATACAACTTACGTTACAGAGGAACGTGAAGAAGAATATCATTTATCTGAAGACTTAGCGAATAAAACCATTAAGTGGTTACAAGAGCAAAAAACATATGCTCCAGAGAAGCCGTTTTTTGTGTATTGGGCACCAGGAGCAGCACACGGACCTCACCAAGTTCCTCAAGAATGGGCGGATAAATACAAAGGAAAATTTGATGATGGATGGGATGCGTATCGCGAACGCGTTTTTAACCGTCAAAAGAAATTAGGATGGATTCCGCAGAACACAAAATTAACGCCACGCGACGAAACTATGGCATCGTGGGCATCTATTCCTGAATCTGAAAAACCATTTCAAAGAAGATTAATGGAAGTTTGGGCTGGATTTGCAGAGCACGCAGATTATCATGCTGGTCGTGTAATTGATCAAATTGAAGCTATGGGAGAGTTAGATAATACTTTAGTATTTTACATTTGGGGAGATAATGGGTCGTCTTCAGAAGGATTACATGGTACAATTTCAGAACAATTAGCTCAGAACGCGATTCCAACTAAGATTTCAGAACATATAGAAGCTTTAAATGAACTTGGTGGTTTAGACGTTTTAGGAACTAATAAAACAGATAATATGTTTCATGCCGGTTGGGCATGGGCAGGCTCAACACCATATAAAGGAACAAAATTAGTTGGTGGATATTTTGGAGGTACACGTCAGCCAATGGCCGTGTCGTGGCCAAAAACCATTAAACACGATAAAACACCAAGACCACAGTTTCATCACGTTATTGATATTGTACCAACAGTGTATGATATATTAGATATTGCAGAACCGGAAGTTGTAAACGGTTTTGAACAAGTCGATATGGATGGGGTGAGTATGGTATATTCATTTCATGATGCTACCGTAAAAGGAACTCATAAAACACAGTTTTTCGATATTATGGCTAGCCGTGGTATTTATAGTGGTGGTTGGATGGCAAGTACTATGGGGTTAAGAAAACCATGGGTAGGAGGTATTCCTAAAGGTGCTAGAACTTGGAATCCTATGAATGATACTTGGGAGCTTTATAATTTAGATGAGGATTGGAGTCAGTCTACTGATTTATCAAAGGAAAATCCAGAGAAGTTAGAAGAAATGAAAATGCTTTTTATCTCTGAATCGACAAAATATAAAAATTTACCTGTTGGAGGTGGATTGTGGGCCACGGCAATTTTTCATCCAGAAGATGCCCCTGCATCGCCATTAACGGAATGGGTCTTTGATGTGCCATTAACACGTATGCCGGAATCTGCGGCGCCTAAACTAGGTAAGTTGAGTAGTTTAGTGACTATGAATTTACATGTGCCAAAAGATGCAAATGGTGTGTTATACGCTTTAGCAGGATTTAGTGGAGGAGTTACTTGTTTTATAAAGGATGGTTATTTAAATTTCGAGTTCAATTTATTTGAAATCGAAAGAACCAAAATAAAGTCAGAATCTAAACTGCCAGAGGGTGAAATAGTAGTCGTCGTAGAGTCTAAATTAGTTGATAAAATAGGAGGAGCTATGGATGTAACACTTAAAGTTAATGGGAAACAAGTCGCTCAGAAACGTGTGCCACGTGCTATGTCTTTACACTTTACATCTAACGCAACCTTCGATATTGGAACCGATTTAGACTCGCCAGTAGCTTTGGAATATTTTGATCAAGCCCCATTTTCATATAATGGTAAAATTGGGAAAACGGTTATTAAATATATTGACGTGAAAGAAAAATAATAAGCCAATTAATTAATTTTTAAACCAGAATGAAACAACTTTCCATCCTGTTATTAGCAGTAATTTTTAGTTTGCCTTTTCAAGCGACAGCACAAGAAATGGCACCTCAAGAACAAGATTCTATAATATACCCTTATGTCTTACCGGTTTGGGGGCAAAAAGTTACCGATAAAGGGTATGGAGATCAACTTCAGTTGCCTTTTGGTGTAAACTTAAACTATGTTAACGTGTACATGGATTTAGAGATTACTGAATTTGGTTTGGAAATTGGAGGTCGAGATTTCTCTGATGTTTTAAATGTAGAAACTCTAAATTTTACTCAGGTAAGTGCGACTACAAATGGTTTGAACTTTAGAGCAGATGCTTGGGTATTACCTTTTCTTAGTGTTTATGGGTTAATGTCTTCGGTAACAGGAGGAACGCAAGTGGCACTACAGCCAACATGGAAAGATGCAACAGGAGAAATTATTTTGCAGTTGCCAGAATTTTCATCGGAAGTAGAGTTTGATGCCAGAACATACGGTATAGGTGCGACTTTAGTTTTTGGATGGAATAATTACTTCTTGAGTACAGATTTTAATTATTCAATTACAGATACAGAATTGCTAAAAGATCAGGTGGGATATGCAACCTTATCGGCTAGAGGAGGATACCGTTTTGGGTTATCTCAAAAAAACAAAGATTTTTTTATAGCGCCTTATGCGGGAGTTATGTATCGTGATTTTGTTGGTGCAGATGGTAATGCTGGTGGAATCGGGCTAGATGAAGTGTTTCCGGAATTAGACGCGACGTTTAACCAAACGGTAGATGCAAAAATTGCGAGTAATCAAGAGCTTATAGATGCTGAAGGTACAACTCCTGCTGAAAAAATTAAACTGCAAGCTCAAAACCAAGCCTTAACTACAATTGAAGAAAGAGTAAACGAAAGTGGTTTATTTTCAACTAGAGTAGATTACGAAATTAAAAAAGAACTTCTTCAAACGGTAACCTTTCAAATGGGGTTTAATATGCAGATTAATAAACATTGGATGCTAAGAGGAGAGTATAGTTTATCCGATGAGCAACGTTTTCTTATGACAGGATTACAATACCGTTTTGGTGTTAAGAAGAAAGGCATGAAATAAAATCTAAACGTATTTTATTATATACTTAAATAAAAACAGCTCTCTAGGGCTGTTTTTTTTGCTTTGTACTTTAAACATTTCCGCATCTTGTACTACAAGCTACTGTAAATCCCAATAAAACTATTCTGGTTAATATATTAAACGTTAATTAGTTTATAAAGGAATGGGTGTTTTGTTAGTAGTAGACGTATATTTGCAGCATATTGAAAATACAAAAAGGTCTTATTTAAGACCAGTCATTTAAATCTCTTTTACTTTTCAGTTATTATGAAGCATCTTTTACTTGTTCTCTTATTTACCTTCAGTTTAACCTCTTTTTCTCAAATTTTAGATCCTGTAAAATGGTCGACTACTGTAGAGAAAGTTTCCGATACCGAATATAAATTAATTTCAACGGCCAACGTAGATATTGGGTGGCACTTGTATTCTCAATTTGTACCAGAAGGTGGTCCCATTCCAACAACTTTTATTTACGATAATTCTGAAGAAACATTTAGTTTAGAAGGGAATACTAGCGAGGGAGAAGGACATGTTATAGATGATCCTGTTTTCGAAATGAAAATTAAATTATTTGAAGGCGAGTCGGAGTTTGTACAGCTTGTAAAGTTGTCTCAACCCGTTAAAACCATAAATGGGTTTGTCGAGTTTATGGTGTGCGACGATACGCGATGTTTGCCACCTACAGAAGTCGAATTAGAATTTGTTATTGATGAGTCTGCTATTGCAGGAACTAAAGCGACTGCTACAGAAAATACACAAGAAAAAAAATTAGAGAACACCATTGAAGCTACCGAGAAAGCCGCTTCTAATAAAGGATTGTGGTCTATCTTTTTTATTGCTTTTCTATCGGGTTTTGCGGCTTTGTTAACACCTTGTGTGTTTCCTATGATTCCTATGACGGTGAGCTTCTTTACCAAACAAAGTAAAACAAAGGCAGCGGGTATTAAAAATGCTGTAATTTACGGGGTTAGTATTATAGTTATTTATGTGTTGTTAGGAACTGCAGTAACGGGTATTTTTGGAGCAAGTGCTTTAAATGCTTTGGCAACCAATGTGTGGTTTAATATCATTTTCTTTATATTATTAGTGGTTTTCGCGACCTCATTTTTAGGTGCTTTCGAAATTGTTTTACCAAATTCTTGGGCCAATAAGGTCGATTCTCAAGCCGATCGAGGTGGATTAGTTGGAATTTTCTTTATGGCCTTAGCCTTAGCCATAGTGTCATTTTCTTGTACTGGACCAATTGTAGGAACACTTTTAGTAGAATCTGCTTCTAAAGGAGGACTAGCACCAATAATCGGGATGTTCGGATTCTCGTTGGCTATAGCCTTGCCTTTTGCCTTGTTTGCCGCATTCCCGGGATGGTTAAATTCTTTGCCAAAATCTGGAGGCTGGTTAAATACGGTTAAAGTGGTTTTAGGATTTTTAGAGTTGGCTTTGGCTTTCAAATTTTTATCTCAAGCCGATTTGGTGTTACAAACACACTTTTTAGAACGTGAAGTCTTTATTGCAATTTGGATTGCTATTTTCGGAACACTAGCATTTTACTTGTTTGGAAAAATACAATTACCGCACGATTCTCCCTTGTCTCATATTTCGGTAGGAAGATTAAGTTTAGGCCTTATCGTATTGTCGTTTACAATATATATGATTCCTGGGCTTTGGGGAGCACCTTTAAATCTTATTAGTGCCTTCCCGCCACCACAAGAATATAGCGAATCGCCTTACGGAGTCGGGTTTTCTAAACTCGGAGGAGGAGCTAGTGCAGCAACGCATGCCGAATTGCCAGATGGTGCACATTTATTAGCGCCTCACGATATTATGGCCTTTAACGATTACGACAAAGGTGTGGCTTACGCAAAGCAAGTGGGTAAACCTATAATGTTAGATTTTACGGGATGGGCCTGTGTAAATTGTAGAAAGATGGAGCAAAACGTTTGGCCAGAACCAGGAGTTTTAAGCATCTTGAAAAACGATGTGGTACTGATTTCTTTGTATGTAGATGATAAACGTCCGCTTGAAGAAGGCGATGTGGTAGAATCTCAATTAAAACCGGGAAAGAAATTAAAGTATATCGGACAGAAATGGAGTGAATTACAAACTGTAAAATACAAATCTAATTCGCAACCGTTTTATGTGATTATAGATCACGACGAAGAGAAATTAATCGAACCTGTGGCGTATCTTCCAGACGCTACCGAATATCAGAAATGGTTAGAAACTGGAATTTCAAATTTTAAAGAATAGCGGTTTTAGTATTAAGACCTTTTAATCAACAAAAAAGCCTTTGTTATAACTTATATAACAAAGGCTTTTTTAGTTTGTAGTTTTAGAGATTAGAGTTTTAAAATACGATCTAATTCGTTTTTAGAAACCGTTAATAGTCCAGACTTGGGTAAACGTTCTGTCATTGTTCTCCAATTATTATCTTTCTCAAAAATAGATTTAAAAATAGGTAAAGCATCATTTAATTGTCCTGAATTGGCCATCGCAATCGCCGTCCAATATTTCATCTCTAAATTTTCAGGAAACATTCGTTGTGCTGTGCCGTAAGCGTTCATAGCTTTTTCCATATCGCCATGCTCTACAGCCAAATCGCCTTCATTCATAAAATTATACGCCTTATGCACTTTTAATAAGCGTTCTAATTCTACTAAAGGTTCACCGCTATCTTCAACATTTAAATTAACCAATTTGTCTTGCCAAGCATGTGCTGCCAGTTTAGGTCCAACGACAATTAATGCCGCCGATTGTCTCCCACGAATGTCTCCGCCTGCTGCTTGAGCAGCTTGTAATACTTTAACAATCCGTTCGGCCAAAGGTAAATTACTATGCGCTTTAAAAGCATGTTCCATGGCAGGTACAACGGCCTCGTTAAGCATCATATTTGCTTGTACAGAAAAATTATCTCCTACAATATGGTGCGCAGATGCTACACAATTGGCGCCTGTAAAAGCGTCTACACTACCATTAATATCTAGCATGGCGACCTGACGAAAATCTCGACCCTCATCTTGTGTTACTAAGGTTTGTAAAGCGTCTTTCGCAGACGTGCCACTTTGCATTAACTCCAATCCGTTAGGGCCGTAAGCCGGATTTACAAACGATTGGGTAGCTACAACGCCAACACCAGATTTTCCCCAAGCGACGATACTTCCTACGTTAAACCAATGGCTTTGCACGCCAACGGCCATTTCTCCTGTGTTAACATCTTTAGCAACGATAGAAAAGGTGTGTGCAAATTGATCTTTATAAACTTGTGCGAAGGATAGCTGTGTTAGAAATAGAACAGCGATTAGAAATACGGATTTAAATGTGTGGTTATGCATAGACGAGTTAATGAGTGATGTTTTAAGAATTAATATTCCATTAAATTAGAATATTTAAAGGTATAATGTAATACAGATATGAGTTTTTTTGGACTTATTATTTTATAGGTGTTTTCAGATTCTGGATCTAAAATGGGATGTAAACGGTCTACTTTAGCCATTTCTTTAATGTAGAAGTCGGCACGTTTTGGATGCGAGTCTGCACATGCATTAAAGGTCTCATTCCAGATATTTTGTTCAATAATAGCCAGTAATATGCCAATACAATCGTCTTGATGTATAAGATTTATAAAGCCTTCTGGGTTAGGTATGGTGTTATGCGAACGAATAAAGTTTCCCGGTTTTCTGTGGTAACCAAACAATCCGCCGAACCTGATAATGGTCGATTGAAAAGAGGTATTATGTCTAAAAAGGTTTTCAATTTGAGCTAGCGGACTATCATTTGTGGGGCTTTCTTCAGTAACAACGCTGTTGGAATTCGGGTAAACCGAAGTTGAACTGATGTATATTACAGATTGGATAGATGAGGTTTCTATTTGTGCTATCAGCCGTTTAAAAGCGTCTATATCTTTCGAGGTGATTAGAATGATTAAAATATCTGAGTTTAGAAATTCCGAAGGTATGCTGTCGTTGTCACTCCGTATTAAATAAGGTGAAACGTTAGCCGACTCTAAAGCTGTTAATTTAGCAGTTGTAGTAGTCGATCCTTTTACCGAATATCCTTTGGCTACTAATGCTTCTGCCAAGGGAAAACCCAGCCAGCCACATCCTAAAATACTTATGTTTTGCATTACTGTTTATTGTTTTTGGAAATATACTTTTTCATCTGATTAAAAACTCTAAATTAAATATAATATATATGTATAAATTTCGTAATTTTTGACCGTTATTTTTGAGATTATCTCTGTAATGAGTCTTTTACAATTGTATATTGTTAATGGTGTTGTAAAAGACACGCGTCACAAAAATGACATTAAAATCAGAATATAAATATTAAAAACGAACTAAACTAATGGAAAACTCTACAGTAACAATTATTAAAGACACTTCAGCAAATCCAGGTCCATTAGGGCTTCTAGCCTTTGGGATGACAACCGTATTATTAAACCTGCATAATGCTGGTTTTTACGAACTAAATTCCATGATTTTAGCCATGGGGATATTCTACGGCGGATCGGCACAAATTGTTGCTGGAATTTTAGAATCCAAAAAAAATAATGCCTTTGGAATGACCGCCTTTATCTCGTACGGTTTTTTCTGGCTCACGTTAGTCGGGTTATTATTAATGCCAGAATTAGACATTTACGAAGGCACATCGACTTCTGGAATGATTGCTTATTTTATTATGTGGGGAATTTTTACAGGTCTGTTTTTTATCGGAACCTTAAGAATTAGTAAAGCCCTTCAGGTTGTCTTTGGAAGTTTAACCATCTTATTTTTCTTATTGGCTTTAGGACGCTATACAGGGAGCGAACTCATAGGAACTATAACAGGTTACGAAGGCATATTCTGCGGAGCATCTGCTATTTACGCGGGAGTTGGTACCTTATTAAACGAAGTTTACGGAAAAGTGGTAATGCCTTTAGGTCCCGTAAAATAATTAGATTTTAATCTATTATAGGGTATTAAGCCTAGACAGTTGTACAGCTCTGATTCTTAGTTATAATCATTTTTAAATTTATATTGTACATCTAAACTAGGTAGTGTAGATTTGTTAAAATAATTATAAAAATTAACCAACCAATAAATTACTAGTGCATTATGAAATGGCAGGGCAGAAGACAAAGTTCGAACGTAGAAGATAGAAGAGGTCAAAGCGGACCAAGATCTGGAGGTGGTTTTGGAGGAATAAGTCCGATGCTATTAATTCCTTTAGTGAAAATGTTATTCTCTAAAAAGGGTTTAATTGTCGTGGGAATTGTGGTGCTGTTTTCTGTGGTAACAGGCTATAATCCGTTAAATTTATTTAGTAATTTTTTAGGTGGAGGACCAATACAAACAGAGTCTTCTAATTATCAACCAACCGAAAAAGACGAAGAGTTAGCCCAATTTAGTACCACTATTTTAGCGAGTACCGAAGATGTTTGGAATCAGCTTTTAACTAATTATCGCGAACCAACTTTAGTGCTGTTTACGGGGTCTGTGGCTTCTGCTTGCGGTGCTGCTTCTAGTGCTACGGGGCCTTTTTATTGTCCGGGAGACGAAAAATTATACTTAGATCTTAGCTTTTTTGATGAAATGGATCGTAAAATGAATGCTCCTGGCGATTTTGCACAAGCCTATGTTATTGCTCACGAAGTTGGACATCATGTTCAGAAAATTATGGGGATTTCAGATAAAATGCAACAGTTAAGAAGTCAGCTTAGCGAAACAGAATACAATAAATTTTCTGTACGCTTAGAGCTCCAAGCCGATTATTTTGCAGGAGTATGGGCACACCATTCTCAGCAAATGACGCATATGATGGAAAGTGGAGATTTAGAAGAAGCTTTAAATGCGGCAAATGCTATTGGCGACGATCGTTTGCAAAAACAAGCGACTGGTCGTGTGGTACCTGATTCTTTTACACATGGTACTTCTGCACAACGTATGCGTTGGTTTAAAAAAGGATTCGAATCTGGAGATGTGTCTCAAGGGGATACATTTAATGCGAATCCGCTTTAAGAGCCATCAAACTATAATTTTTTTAGACCGTTTAAACTGAATTAAAATGAGTGAATATGCTATGGATAGAAACAGTTTGTCTAAACTAATTCTAGAACGATTAACCTCCGAAAAAGACGTTTTAAAACGGCAGTATGAAGCTTCAAAAGATAAAATAGGGTATTTTTATTTAGATCATATTTTACCTAAGGATGTTGTAGACCAAATTCACCATCAATTTCCTTCAGCAGAGGAGATGGTTCTTAAAAAAAGCTTACGTGAATACAAACATGTGGCCGCACAAATGGATAAATATAATCCTATTTTAGAAGAAGTTATTTATGCTTTTCAAGATCAGGCGATCGTGAAATTAGTCAGTGACATTTGCTGTATAGATGATTTGTATCCAGATGAAAACTTATATGCTGGTGGACTTTCAGCTATGCAAAACGGACAGTTTTTAAATCCGCATCTAGATAATTCTCATGATAAAGACAGAAGCCGTTGGCGTGTGTTAAATCTATTGTATTACGTGTCCCCGGACTGGCACGATAATAATGGTGGCCATTTAGAGCTTTGGCCAAACGGACTAGAATCGCCTCAGACTATAGTGCATTCTAAATGCAACCGATTAGTTGTTATGGCTACCCATAAAAAATCATGGCATTCTGTAAGTCCTGTTACAGCAAATGCTTCGAGACAATGTGTGTCTAATTATTACTTTTCAAACAGTCCGTTGCAAACAACAGATTCCTTTCATGTTACTACGTTTAGAGGACGCCCTGAGCAAAAATTAACCAATCAGATTTTAAAGGTCGATTCATTCTTACGGATGACTCTTAGAAAAGTATTTAAAAAGGGAATTGTCGAAAATCCGCATGTGTATAAAAAGGATAAATAAGAGCTATTTCTAAACTTGTGTACGCTCGTTTTTTAAAGCTAGTAATCCTAAAATCGGACCTACAGCTAATGCGATATACACATATGTTGGCGTTAAAATAGTCTGTAAGAACCCTAAGGTTTGTATGCTTACTATGGTAATGGCATATCCAATACAATTTACAATAGTTAAGGCGCTACCTTTGGCATGAGACGCTGTGTTATGAGCGACTAATGTAGAAAAGAGTGGAGAATCTGCTACAACAAACATTCCCCAGATTATCATAAAGATGATAAACAGCAGACTAGACGTTAAGTGAAAACTTAAAGGTGATACTAAACAACATATAGCAGAGACTAATAATATGAAAAAGGCAGATGGTTTTAGTCCCTTTATCGTAGATAACCAACCGCTAATAATACAACCTAAACTACCTATTCCTATAATTAAAAAAGAATATAGCGCAATATTTAAATGGGCTTCGGGATGTAGGTTGTTATATGTTTTTATCATAATAGGAGTAAATGCCCAAAAGGCATACAATTCCCACATATGTCCAAAATAACCATAAGCAGCAGCTTTAAAGGCTCGGTTTTTAAAAAGCTTAGTGAGGGCCAAAAGATCGATTTTTGTACTGTGTTTTCTAAACGGTCCATTGGGCACAAAGATTAAGATAATGACACCTCCAAATAAAGAAAGTAGTGAGGTGGTGTAAATAACCGTTTCCCATGGTAAGTGTTGGGTAACAGTGCTTAAAAGATGAGGAAATGCCGTGCCTAAAACTAATGCACCAACCAAAAGCCCTAAGGCTTTTCCTAAGCCTGTATTGTAATAATCTGCGGCGATTTTCATCCCCACAGGATAAATCCCAGCGAGGAAGAAGCCTGTTAGAAATCGTAACAGTAATAAAATGGTGAGTGTTTGTCCTTGGCGGACTAACCCGAGATTAAAAAAAGCAGCTAGTACCGCACTTATCATAAAAACTTTAGACGGGGAATACCGATCTGCAATTGTAAATAGGGCAAATACAAATGTCCCAATTATAAAACCAAATTGTACCGAAGAGGTTAGGAAACTTAATACAGAAGCATCTAAATGATAGACTTTAATAAGCTCGTCCATAACGCCGTTTCCAGCAAACCAAAGCGAGGTACAACAGAATTGAGAAATTATAATAAGGGGTAAAATACGTTTAGGAATACGTGCTGTCGTACTTGTTATTGTGTCTGCCATTTACAATGCTATTCTAAGTAGCGGTGGTTAGTTTTCTTATTGAACCTTGGTCCGTGTGTTCTAATTCAAAAACATGTGTTGGTTTTAATTCGGGTTCTGTTTTATGCGACACATAAAGTACTGCTGTATTACTTTCTTTTGCAATTTTCTGAACTAAACGTATAAAAACCATAGCGCCCTTATCGTCTAGACCAACAGTGGGTTCGTCTAATAGTATTAAAGGCGGGTGTTTAATCATCGCTCGGCAAATTAAAATTAAACGTTTATTAGTTTCCGATAGGTAGAAATAATTGATGTCTTTTATTGTGTCTAAGCCTATTAACTGTAACCATTGTTTCGCTAAATTGACTTCTAAATCTGTAGGCACCTGATATAAACCAATACTATCTTTTAGTCCCGAAATAACCATATTTAAAGCTGTATGCTGTCCTTTAAATAAATGCATCATACTTGGCGTAAAATAACCTATGTTGCGTTTTATATCCCAAACAGCTTCGCCAGAACCACGTTTGTAACCAAACAGATATACCTCCTGACCATATGCTTTAGGATTGTCTCCAATCATCATCGTTACAAGAGTCGATTTCCCTGTGCCATTCGCCCCTTTTAATTCCCAAAACTCACCTTGCTTAATAGACCAACTAATGTCTTTTAAAATTGGTTTGTCGTTGTAGGATACATTAACTTTCTTCAATTCTATTAATGTTTCAGGGACATCATTTACCTGTTTAGAAATGGGTTTGGGAAGCGGGTCTGTAAGTGCTACCACATCGTTATCGTCCTGATTTAAATATGTGGATATAGGCAGTGTAGTGTATGCACCATCTTTATAGTCTAAAATGTATTGAACGCAGGGTAGAATCTCATCCTTTCTACTAAAAAATTGAATAATTGGAACGTTTTCTGAAATTGAAATTATGCGCTCTTTTAACGAGGTCACATTATTAACATCTAAAGAATCAAACGGATTAACAAGCACCAAAAACTGTATGTCTCCTTTTAAAAGATGATCGAATAATGCCTTTCTGCGTTCCCCACTCGAAAGCGTTAATAATTTTCTTTTAGAGTCTGCAGTTAAGGTGTATTTATCATGTAATAATTCATCATTTATAAACTCGTCTAAGGTGTCATCCGATAAAAATGTACCTTTTTTATCCTTAAAATCGGATAGAATTGTGGCGTCCGAGGTGGTGATGAAATTTATGTAATCTTTAGTAGTTGGTGTTTTTGTAACGTGGATAGCAATATGTGTATAGCTCATAATTATTTAATAATTTCAGTTTCAAAACCATCAATACTTTTTGTGTTTTTATCAATCCAATACTGTGCAATACCTTCAGGTCCTTTTTGTGTTGCCCATTGGTCTAAAGTAGGTCTCTCTGCTTTGAAATCCATAAAAGGCACACCAAAGCCACAAGAGGTTTGCACTAAATCTACATCCATTTCAATAATTTGTCTGGAGCCAATAGCATCGGGAAACAAATCGCTATAGTTCTGAAACGCGTCGTCTCTTGGGTGAAAAATGGTTGCATTTCCATAAAGTCTTAAAATAAGAGGTTTGCCTTCAAACGCACAAAACATAATAGTCATGCGGTTGTTTTGTAACAGATGTGCTGCGGTTTCGTTACCGCTTCCAGTTAAATTAAGCCAAACTATTTTGTTTTTATTAATAACTCTAAAACTATCTGTGCCTTTAGGAGATATATTAACGCGCCCTTCAGTGGCCGCTGTTCCCACAAAAAAGATATGCTGCTCTTTAATAAAGTCTTCTATATGTGGCGCTATATGATCTGTTTTCTTACCCATGTCTATCCTATTTTAATGAAGGAAAGGCATAAAAATAAAGAATCTACTTTTTAACCAACGCTTTGTGAGTTAAAAAGTAGATTCTTTTCTGAAAATTTTAATAAAATCTATACTGTTTTTTCTGGAGAGATAAATTTGTAAACCACACCAGCTATTATTGCTCCAACAATAGGGGCAACCCAAAATAACCATAACTGACTCAAAGCCCAGTCGCCAACAAATAAGGCTTGACTTGTACTTCTTGCAGGGTTAACCGAGGTATTTGTAACAGGAATGCTAATTAAATGGATAAGGGTTAGTCCTAAACCAATGGCTAAACCACCAAAACCTTTTGGCGCTTTAGAATGTGTAGCTCCTAAAATTATCATTAAAAACAGGAAAGTCATCACAATTTCTGTGACTAAAGCAGACATCATATTATAACCATCTGGAGAGTGTTCGCCATAACCGTTAGCAGCAAAGCCACCTAGCTCAAAGCCTGCTTTTCCGGAAGCGATAAGGTATAAAATTCCGGCTCCTAAAATTCCTCCAAGAACTTGCGCTATAATATAAGGTACAACGTCTTTTTTGTCGAAACGTCCGCCAACTGTAAGTCCGATGGTGACGGCTGGGTTTAAATGACAGCCAGAGATATGGCCTATGGCATATGCCATGGTTAATACGGTTAGTCCGAAAGCCATCGCGACTCCTACAAATCCAATTCCTAATTCCGGATATCCTGCAGCTAATACTGCGCTACCACATCCGCCTAATACAAGCCACATGGTGCCTATAAATTCTGCTACTAATTTTTTCATAAAGTTGGTTTTATTGATTCGTTGTTACATTAATTGCGCTTTCAATAATAAATTGAAAAAGCTATGTCATTGTAACCCAATAAATATGAGAAAAAATTAGAAATAAATTAAGATAAATTTATGATTTAGTGTGTTCTACCCAAATAAGGTCTTCGGTATTATAACCAATAGCTTTGGCTTGATTTAAAAACTCTTGTTTAATATCTTCAGGAATTGTTGTTTCACGAGATAAAATCCATAGATATTCTAAATTTTTACCGGCTACAAGCGCATACTTATAATCGTCGGCTAAGGCAATGACATTATATCCCGAATAAAACGGACCAAAGAAAGATACTTTTAATTTTGCAATAGTGTCACTATCTACAAATTTTGCTTTTCCGTCGGCTTCTGTCCATTCTTCTTTTTCATAATTATACCCTCGATTGACAACCTTAATGGTTTCATCTGGATTAATAGAATAATTTGCAGTGGTGTTATTTAGGTTTTTTTCGAATTTAAAATCTAGTCGTGCAATTTCATACCACTTACCCAAATATTTTTCTTTTTTAAACGGGCTAACAGCTTCTGCGTTTTTAGGAATTGTTGCGCAAGATGTAAATATAATTGCGGTTAATACGATTAAGGCTCCAGGTATGACGTATTTTGAATATTTCATTAGATAATATTTTAAATATTGAACATGTATTTATGAACTGTAATTTTATCAATTTTAAGGCAATAATGAGGATGGTATTAGATGTTTTTTTGATTTAAATGAATACACTGGAGGTGACAAAATGCTTTAGATTAAATATCGAAAAAGGGAAGCAACTGCTTCCCTTTTATAGTGAGTGATATAAGTATACGTGTATTTAAGCGTGTTTCTTTTTAAGAAAAGGTCCTGTTAATAATAAACCAATGCCACTTCCAAAGGCAATACCTTTAAAGAAATCGAATGCATCATTTTGAAGATAATAATGCAAGAATACTCCTGCACTAATACTTAATAGCCCTAAAATAAAAGTTGTTTTCGTTTTCATGTATTTACCATTTTGAGAAAGTAAGTTAATAATTTTTTTTAAAGCATGAAGTTAAATGGTCATTGAAAATAATTTGGTTTCTGGTTTGCTTTCATGCAGTTTTAAATCGAAGGCCATGCAAATGTTTCTAATAAACATGCGACCTTCTTCTTTTACAATTAAGTGATCTTCAAAAATATCTAGAATACCATCTGCTTCCATTTCTTTTAAATGCGATAAAATCTCTGGTAATGCTTGTAATTGCATCTCAGGAGATTTCCAAGACGTTTCTAGGTTACACATAATATTAAGAATGTGTTGTCTCACCACTAAGTCTTCGGTAGATAGTAAATGCCCTTTAAATATAGGTAATTCATTAGCTTCTAAACGGGCATAGTAATCGTCTATACTTTTTTCATTCTGTGCAAAACTATACCAAGAATCGCTAATAGACGAGACGCCTAAACCAATCATGAGTTTTGTTTTTCCAGAAGTATATCCCATAAAATTACGGTGCAGATTTTTATTTTTCATAGACACGTACATGCTGTCTGTTGGCAAAGCAAAATGATCCATACCAATTTCTACATAACCCGCATCAAAAAAGAGTTGCTTTCCTAGTTCGTACAGTGCTCGTTTTTCGTTATCCTGTGGTAAGTCTGAGTCTTTAAATCCGCGTTGTCCGTTTCCTTTAATCCACGGCACATGTGCATAGCTATAATATGCTATACGGTCGGGTTTTAATTCGACTGTTTTTTTAATGGTTTCTCGAATACTTTCTTCGGTTTGGAATGGCAAGCCGAAAATTAAATCGTGACTCACAGAGTCGTAACCAATGGCACGAGAATCTTCGGTAACACGTTTTACGGCTTCAAAAGATTGTATCCGGTGAATCGCCTTTTGTACCTTAGGATCGTAATCCTGAATCCCAAAACTATTACGTGCAAATCCTAAATCGAATAACACTTGCAGTTGCTCTTTGGTAGTGTAGTTGGGGTGGCCTTCGTAACTAAATTCAAAATCTTCAGCTTTATGGGCTGTTTTAAAAATACCATGAATTAATTTCGATAAATTTTCAGACGAAAAAAATGTTGGTGTGCCACCACCTAAATGTATTTCCTTAACATTTGGTTTGTCTTCTAGAATATCACAATACATGCTCCATTCTTTTAAAACCATATCTACATAAGGCACTTCTACACTATGCTGTTTTGTAATGCGTTTATTACACGCGCAAAACGTACATAAACTTTCGCAAAACGGTAGGTGAATATACAGGCTAATGCCTTCTGTGGTATTAGATTCTTTAAAAGATTTTTTAATTGTTGAAACCCAGTTTTCTAGAGTAATCCCGTCTTTATCCCAATACGGAACGGTTGGATAGCTGGTATAACGTGGGCCTGGAATATTGTATTTCTGAATTAAATTATGCATGATATTATAATATTTAACTTCAGAATTATACGCATTCTAAAGCTGATAATCGGACTGTAAAAATACGATTTATTTAGCGGATGTTTTACTCTTTTATGAATATTGTAAAAGCAGATTACGATTTATGCTTTTACTAATAAATTATGATTTTCAGGTCTTAAAAACTCATTTTTTAACACTGCTTGGTTGGTGACTTAAGTTTAAAACAGACTAATAATTAGTGGTTTAAGTGTTGTGCTTTGAATTGGGATTTAGTAAGTCTTCTTAAAATAATGCTATTCATGAAAAATTAAACGTACTTTTGCAACTTCATAAAGAATGATATCATAATAAATAGGATGTCATTTTCTTCAATACTAATGTATGTCATTTAATTCACTAGGCCTATCTGATGCCTTATTGAAAGCAATCAATAAAAAAGGATACGACACGCCATCTCCAATACAACAAAAAGCAATTCCACCCATTTTAGAAGGGAAGGATGTATTGGCATCGGCACAAACAGGTACAGGTAAAACCGCGGGTTTTACATTACCATTACTTCAAATTTTAAGCGAAGGAACAACAAAGAGACACCGCCCAGTGCGCGCCTTAATATTAACGCCAACACGAGAATTGGCAGCTCAGATTTTTGAGAACGTAAAAGAATACAGCGAATTTTTAGATATAAAATCGGCTGTTATTTTTGGAGGTGTTAATCAAAAACCACAAGCCGCAACGCTTAAACGTGGTGTAGATGTTTTAGTAGCCACTCCAGGTCGATTATTGGACTTGTGCAATCAGAATATATTGTCTTTAGCAAGTGTAGAGATATTTGTTTTAGACGAGGCAGACCGCATGTTAGACATGGGATTTGTAAGAGATATAGAGCGTATAATTAAGTTAATTCCTAAGAAACGTCAGAATTTAATGTTTTCGGCAACATTTTCTAAGGACATTAAAAAATTAGCGAACGGTATTTTAACGTATCCGGTTTCTGTCGAGGCAACACCAGAGAATACGACTGTTGAGGTTATTCAACAAAAAGTATATCGCGTGGCTAAGGCTAAGAAAACGGAGCTGATTATTAAATTAATTTCGGAAGGAAACTGGCAGCAGGTTTTAGTATTTACAAGAACCAAACACGGTGCTAATAACCTGACTAAAAAAATGATTTCTTCGGGAATTACAGCCGCCGCAATTCATGGTAATAAAAGTCAGGGTGCAAGAACAAAAGCCTTAGAAGGTTTTAAAAATGGAAGTATTCGTGTAATGGTTGCAACAGATATCGCGGCCAGAGGATTAGATATTCCGCTTTTACCTCACGTTATAAACTTTGAAATACCAAATATTTCTGAAGATTATGTTCACCGAATTGGTAGAACAGGAAGAGCAGGAGCGAGTGGTGAAGCACTATCGCTAGTAAGTGCAGACGAAACGTCTTTCTTAACCGATATTCAGAAATTAATCGGAATGAAAATTCCAATAGAGATTGTTGAAGGTTTCGAGCCAGACCCAAATGCATCAACCGAACCAATTAAACAAGGAGGCGCTAGAAATAGAAGTCCTAGAGGAGGCGGAAGCAACCGATCTAGTAAAAGTTCAACTAAAAGTAGTGCTTCTAATTCTGGCCGAAGAACGCGAGATAGAAGAAATTAAGTTATGGAAAGTCAACCAAATAATCCCTTACACGGTGTAAAACTAGAACAGGTTTTAGTCGATCTGGAAGCGCATTACGGTTGGGAATATATGGGCTATAATATTAAAATACGCTGTTTTACAGAAAACCCTTCTATAAAATCCAGTTTGAAATTTTTAAGAAGAACACCTTGGGCAAGAACCAAAGTAGAGCAGATGTATTTAAAGATGCTTAAGAACAAATAGTTTTGAAGTGTAATTATTTATTCAACATATAAATTTTTATAGTATTTTAATTATACGTTTTTACCAGTAATTTAACTCACATGAAAAAATCAGTATTACTACTAGCTATTACATTATGTTTTGCAACATTGTCTAGCTGTGACTCCACAAAGTCGGCAACAACAACAGCCGCTACAAACGCAGTCTCTAGTATGAGTGCCGACCAGATGAAATCTTATTTTTTAAGTCATCCAGAAGCACAGACTAAAGTAAAAGAAGCTTTAATCGATAAAGAATCTCCTTTACGAACCAAAGCAACAGAGTATTTAAAGTCTAATCCGGAAACGCAAGCCAAGGTTACAGATTTTATCACTAAAAACCCTGATGCTAAAGGTCAATTAATGAAATACGTTATGGATAATCCAGAATTAACTCAGAAATTAATGAGTTGGATTTCTAGTAATCCAGAGGTTTTAAAGCAAGCTATGAGTTTAATAGGGATGTAATCTTATTAAAATCTAATATTTTAAAGCGATTAAGAGCAGTCTTAGTCGCTTTTTTCCTTTAAATTGAATTGAAAATAAAGTATTATGTTCGTAAAAGCGGATATAATAAACCAAGGTTGTAACTTTGCAATCACTAAAATGCAGTAAAAGATGAATCATAAAGCAGGTTTTGTAAATATTATAGGTAATCCAAACGTTGGGAAGTCAACACTAATGAACGCCTTTGTAGGTGAGAAATTATCGATTATCACATCTAAAGCACAAACCACGCGTCATCGTATTTTAGGTATTGTAAACGGAGACGATTTTCAGGTTATTTTATCGGATACTCCTGGAATTATAAAACCAGCTTACGAATTACAATCGTCTATGATGGACTTCGTAAAATCTGCTTTCGAAGATGCAGATGTTTTGGTGTACATGGTAGAAATAGGAGAAACAGAGTTAAAGGATCAAGCCTTTTTCGATAAAATTACATCGGCAAAAATACCGGTTCTATTACTATTGAATAAGATTGATAAATCCGATCAAGGTCAATTAGAAGAGCAAGTGGGGTTATGGAGCAGTAAAGTGCCAAATGCCGAAATTTTTCCAATTTCAGCATTAGAAGGTTTTAATGTTTCAGAAGTTTTTAATCGTATAATCGAATTACTTCCAGATTCGCCACCATTTTATCCAAAAGATCAATTAACCGATAAGCCAGAGCGTTTCTTTATAAATGAAACCATTCGTGAAAAGATTTTAATTCATTACAAAAAAGAGATTCCTTATGCTGTTGAGGTGGACACGGAAGAGTTTTTTGAAGAAGAACAAATCATTCGTGTACGTTCGGTAATTATGGTGGAACGTGAAACCCAAAAAGGAATCATTATCGGTCATAAAGGTTCGGCCTTAAAACGCGTAGGAGTTGAAGCAAGAAAAGATTTAGAGAAATTCTTCGGGAAACAAATTCACTTAGAATTATATGTGAAAGTGAACAAAAACTGGCGTTCTAATTCTCAACAATTGCGTCGTTTTGGGTATAATCAGAAATAAAAGGTTATAATTTCAGGTTACTTTTCATAAAATCGTGTAAAAGTTTCATATCGGTTTTACCTTTTGCGCGACCAGCGCGTCCTATAAAATAGAGTGCAAACCAAAGTACAATCATGGCTATACAAACACCCAATTGTAAGCCATAAGAAGTGTGTAACGCCCAATTAGAATATCCCCAAACACCAAATCCAAGGAAAAGCATTACCACTATAAAATGTAGAAACATAAAGAAGGTCCATACGGTTGGGTTGGGGCCAAAAAGCCCGTGGAGTCTACAAGTGTTATGTTCTAATTCGTTAATTTCGAGATGTAATTGTGGCGACCAAAAGTGCTGTTTATGCTTCGGAATTCGAATAAAAACATGATTATCTACACGAGAGATCACAAAATCTGTTTGTGTGTTTTTTAAAGCTTCAAAATCAGATAAAATAGCTTCATTAACATGAGGTAAATCCATGTTAAACCTAGGGCGAAGCACAATGTCGTTATCTAATATCATGTTTTTGTAAATCTTTAGCGAATGCGTGAAAATACAGTTTTTTCTTAAACTTGTAAACACTACCTTTGCAGACAATTAAAAGTATATGAGTAATATAGTAGCCATAGTAGGAAGACCAAATGTTGGGAAGTCAACATTTTTCAATCGTTTAATACAACGACGTGAAGCCATTGTAGATGCAGTAAGTGGAGTTACTCGCGATAGACATTACGGGAAAAGTGACTGGAACGGGAAAGAATTTTCGTTAATCGATACAGGAGGATATGTAAAAGGAAGTGATGATGTGTTCGAGGCTGAAATCGATAAACAAGTTGTTTTAGCTATTGAAGAAGCAGATGCCATTATTTTTATGGTTGATGTGGAAACAGGAGTTACAGGAATGGACGAAGATGTGGCGAAGTTGTTACGTAAAGTAACTAAGCCTGTTTTTTTAGTAGTAAACAAAGTAGATAACGGAAAACGTGCCGAAGACGCTGTAGAATTTTATTCTTTAGGTTTAGGTGAATATTTCACGGTTGCAAGTATAAATGGTAGTGGAACAGGAGATTTATTAGATGCTCTAGTTGACGCTTTACCAGAGCAAGAAGAAGAGGAGGAAGAAGATCCGTTACCTCGTTTTGCTGTTGTTGGTCGTCCTAATGCAGGGAAGTCATCATTTATTAATGCCTTGATTGGTGAGGAGCGTTATATTGTTACAGATATCGCAGGAACCACACGAGATTCTATCGACACCAGATACAATCGTTTCGGATTCGAATTTAATTTAGTCGATACGGCTGGAATTCGTCGTAAGTCTAAAGTAAAAGAAGATTTAGAATTTTATTCTGTAATGCGTAGTGTACGTGCCATCGAGCATAGTGACGTTTGTATTATTGTTTTAGATGCCACTAGAGGTTTCGACGGTCAAGTTCAGAACATTTTTTGGTTGGCAGAACGCAATAGAAAAGGGATTGTAATTCTTGTTAATAAGTGGGATTTAATAGAAAAAGAAACAAACTCGGCTAAAGAATATGAAAGACAAATTCGTCGTGAGATGGAACCGTTTACAGATGTGCCAATTGTGTTTATCTCGGTATTAAATAAGCAACGTATTTTTAAAGCGATTGAAACCGCTGTAGAAGTATATAAAAACAGATCTAAGAAAATTAAAACAAGCGTTTTAAACGAAGTGATGTTGCCTATTATAGAAAGCTATCCACCACCAGCATATAAAGCAAAATTCGTAAAAATTAAGTTTATTACACAGTTGCCAACACCGCAACCTCAATTTGCTTTCTTCTGTAATTTACCACAGTATGTTAAAGATTCGTATAAGCGATTTTTAGAAAATAAATTGCGTGAGCATTTCGATTTTAATGGTGTGCCCGTAAGTGTATATATGCGTAAAAAATAAACGTATTGTTATAGTCAGTATTTAAAGCCCGTTCTAAATAAGAATGGGCTTTTTGCATATTGTAAGATATCCTTATCTTGCGTTCTCATATAAAATATGTCGGGGTTTATATTAACCTTTCTCAATTTTTACAATTCTATGTGTAAGATTGACTAATTGTTTTATATCAATTGTTTAGTGAGTAAGTTGTAATCTCCCAAGTAGAGAAAAGTATTTAGTTTTATGAAGTATTTCCTTATTTTTTTATTTTGCTTAGTTTCATTTTTATCATTTTCACAAACCAAACGCTTTGAAGTTAATGGAATCCTTTATGCAGAGGATTTGGACGAGCCTTTAGAGGCCGCGACAGTTTACTTACAGCGTATTCAGGATAGTTCTTTAGTGGCTTATGGTATAACTGATCGGAAAGGAGAATTTAAAATTGAGGGTAAAACCCCAGACGATAGGTTAAATGTTTTTATGTCTTATTTGGGATATAAAACCTATACAAAAGTGATTGAAATTGATTCCGAAATTATAAAATTACCCACATTAAGGCTACAGACTGAAGATAATGCTTTAGATGAAATAATAATAAAATCTACAGCTCCAATAACCTTTAAAACAGATACGTTAGAGTATAATGCCAAGTCGTTTAAAACAAAGAAAGATGCGAATGTAGAAGACGTATTAAAAGTGTTACCCGGAGTAGAAATTGATGAAAACGGTACAATTACAGTAAATGGAGTTGCAGTAGATAATGTATTGGTTAATGGAAAACCTTTTTTTGGAGATGACCCTAGTATTGCAACAAAAAACCTGACGAAAGATATCATTAAAAAAATTCAAATAGTAGATACTAAAACAAAAGACCAAGCCTTTGCAGGTGAGGCTGGAGAACAAGAAAGCAAGACGATTAATTTAACCATTGAAGAAGATAAAAATAAAGGAGAATTTGGCCGTTTGTCTGCTGCCGGAGGAACCGATGAGCGTTATCAAATGTCTGGTATTTACAATAGGTTTAACGATACCCGTAGAGTTAGTGTATTGGCCGGGGGAAATAACATAAATGCTCCTGGATTTAGTAATGCCGAACTTAATGATACGTTTGGGAGAGACAGAGGATTTTCGGCAGGAGGAAATGGAATTATAACATCTAAAAATGTTGGTGCGAATTTTAATAGTGCGCCTTCAAAGTATAACGAGTTTAATACAGATTATTTTTACGCGAGAAGCGATTCTGAAGATAGACGAAAAGTAGATAAGGAGATCTTTCTTCCAGAGACCACATACTACACATCGAGCGAATCTAGCACGATTAAAACAAATCAAAGTCATAAAGCCAACGTCTCTTACGAAACCGAATTAGATTCTACATTACTACTATCTTTCAGACCAAGATTTCAAGCCAATAAGAGTACGAGTAATTGGCTAAGTGAAGAAGAGTCTTTTAATGAAGATAGAGACATCACCAATAAATCTATTAGTAGTATAAATAGCATAAACGATTCTGATGTATTTACTGCAGATTTAAGAGCGACGAAACGTCTTGGTAAAAAAGGAAGTTTTATTCGTTTTGAAATGGGAGGGCAATTAAAAAATAGCGATTCTGATAAGTACTTGTTATCAGAAACGAATTACTATGGAGACGAACCTAGTGATGATATTAGAAACCAGTATGGCGATGGAAATCTTTCAGAAACACAAACAAATTCATCTATACGCTTTAGAAAACCTGTGTTAAAAGATAAAATGTCTTTAGATATGGAGTATAACTATAGAAATACACTTTCTAAGAGCAAGTTATCTACCTTTGATTTTGATGAAACGTCACAGACGTACAGTGATTTTAATTTTGATCAGAGTACAGATTTCGAAAATGAAAATGTAACCTCGACGCCAGAGGTGGGACTGCGGTATCGTGGCGAAAAATGGTCTTTTAGAACCGAGTTGGGATACGATTTTATAAACCTTTCGTCTAAAGATATGCTTCGTCCCGAATTAAATTTTGATCAGGATTTTGCACAGGTGCGCATGGATGCAAGAATAGGATACGATGTAAAATCTAAAATGTCTTTTAGAACAGATTATCGTTTAAGAAACGAAGCACCATCCATTTCACAGCTTCAACCTTATGTAAATATTAGTAATCCGTTGCATATTATAAAAGGTAATCCGGCTCTCGAAATGACCCAAAACCATAGAGTTAACACACGTTTTTATACAAATAGTTATAATAAAGGATTTGGATTTTTTGGATATGTTAATTTAAATGTAGTAGACAATAAAGTAGTGAGTAAGTCGGAAGTAGATGAGAATTTGATAAAAACAACTACATATGTAAATGTAGATGGAGCTTATAATGTAAATATGGTGGTGAGTATGTCTCAAAAAATAAAATTAGATTCTATCTCAGACCTTAAAGTTATTGCTGGCGTACGTCCAAATTTACAACGTAATGTCAATTTCAATAATGACGTGCAGTATTCTAGTACAGTACGTTCGTTAGCACCTTCTTTAGGTGTGGTTTACGATATAACGGATACTGTAGAATTAGAATCTTTTTATTCGGCTCAGTTTTCTGAAGGTACTTATAGTTTAGATAGTTTTAACGATACTGCTTTTACTATTCATAGATTAAAATTAAACACTGCTGTGTATTTACTGAATAACTTCGAGTGGCGAAATAATATGAATTTTAATTATAATTCAAATATTTCAGATGGCTTCCAAAAGAGCTCTTGGTTTTGGAATAGTACACTGTCTTATTCTGTATTAAACGATAAAGGCTATGTTACCTTAAAGGCCTACGATATCTTAAATCAAAATACAAATGCCAGTCGTGTTGTAAATGAAGATTATATACAGGATAGCGAAAGCAATGTGTTACAACAATACTTTTTAATAGGCTTTAGCTGGAAATTTAATAGTATGGGGGCAAAGAGTTAATTCTAATGCATCCAAATTATTTCCGGTTTATGTGGATGTGGAGATATTAATCGGGCTTAACTGCTTTGTTTTCTATAACAACACGTGTTCTAGGTAAGCTATCGGGATAGTTTTTTTGAATGTATTCTATCATTTTTTCACGGATGTGTACGCGTAAATCCCACGCCATAGGCGAGTTCTTTGCACTGACTAGAATTCTAGATTCTACCGTTGTTTCTTTAGATTCTGTAACCTGAAGTACATTTACTTTTCCATCCCATAAATTGGAAGCATTTAAAAGTCTAGTAAGCTCTTCCCTCAAGTTGTTAAACGGAATATTGTAATCTGTATATAAGAATATGGTTCCCATAATATCGGCATTATTTCTAGTCCAATTCTGAAACGGTTTTTCTAAGAAATAGGACGAAGGTAAAACCAAGCGTCTTTTGTCCCAAACGCGAACAACGACATAGGTTAGGTTAATTTCTTCGATCCATCCCCATTCGCCTTCAACCACCACAGCATCATCAATTCTAAAGGGTTGGGTTATGGCAATCTGAATTCCTGCAAGTAAGGCACCAACTACTTTTTGAGCCGATAAACCCAGTATGATCCCGGCGACTCCGGCAGATGCAAAAAGTCCGACACCAATTTTTCTAATCCCTTCAAAGGATAATAAAATAAGTCCGATGGCCACTATGATTATAATAAAAATAATTACTTTTTCTAAAATGTTAAATTGCGTATACACTTTTCTGGAATGCAGATTATCTTCTTCAGAAATGTCGTAACGCTTTAAAAATCTAGTTTTAAGTATACGTAAAACGATTATGGCAATCCAAGCAGCAACCGCAATAAATAAATTTTGCTGTTGGTTGGCTAAAGTAGAAAAATCTAAGCCTGTAAGTTTGGTAATAAAATCGGTTATAAGTTCAAGACTCAAAACGAGAATTAATAAAAGTCCGCTGATTATAAGATTGGTACGTTTTTTCATTATAACAAGATTATTTTTAATAGTATTAAGTATAGTACTAATAAAGTTTAGCTATGAAAAACAAGTCTGTAATAATGTAATATTTATAAGAAGTAATTGAAGAACATAGCCTTTATTTTAAAGTTAATCAAAAAGAATATAACTAAAAAAACATCGGACTACGATCTGTAAAGAAATCAGATATATAAAAAAGAAGTGATGTTTTATTATAAATATGACAATGAATTACCAGCTTCCACCGGCTCCACCACCACTAAAGCCACCGCCACCGAAGCCTCCACCAAATCCGCCGCCGCCACTAAAGCCACCGCCACCAGATGATCCGAAACCGCCGCCAAAGCTACCGCGTCCCATATTACTTAAAATAATAGCGTCTAAAATACTTATCGGTCTGCGATTACCTCCGTTTCTACCACCGCCTCCGCGTTTGTTTTTAGAAATAGCAATCATGAAAATAATGAACATAATAATCATGAACATTGCTAATCCAGGAGGAAATCCTTCCTGTTTTGTAGTTTCTCTTACGCCTTGATATTCCCCCATAAGGAGCTGAAATATAGCATCAGATCCTTTATCTAATCCATTATAAAAGCTACCAGTTTTAAATTCGGGAATAATAACGTTTCGTGTAATTTCTCCAACAATACCAGCGGTAAGTTTATGTTCTACACCATAACCCGGTGCAATCCAAATTTTACGGTCGTCTTTAGCGAGTAAGATAAAGACTCCGTTATCTTCTTTCGCTTGACCAACACCCCAAGATTGTGCCCATTTGGGAGCTAATAAGCCGATGTTTTCTCCTTTGGTTGTAGCAACTATAGCCACTACAATTTGAGTAGATGTCGAGTCTGAATATCTTACGAGTTTAGTCTCTAGATTGCTTTTTTCTGCGGGAGATAATAAATTGATATAATCGTAAACACTAGTTTGAAATTCTGGTTTTTTAGGAATATCAAATTGAGCAGTTGCAATTTGCGACGTACAGCATGCGATACAAATCCAAGTAAGTAATAACCAAGTGTTTTTTAATTTTTGCACGATTTATCCGTTTGAAATTTCGTTAGGTAATTCGTTAATATCTGAAGCGTCCCAAGGGAAATTAGCTTGTAACTCTTTTCCGGCTCTTAGCACGCCTTGAACAAGACCTTCCTTAAACTGACCTTGTTTAAAATGGGATTGAATAACATCTTTTGTGGTATCCCAAAAATCATTAGCAACCACATCATTTATACCTTTATCTCCGTAGATAACAAAGGTTTTATCTTCCACAGCTACATAGATAAGTACACCATTTTGTAGTTTGGTGTTATCCATTTTTAGCATATGAAAAACTTCCATAGCCCGTTCGTAAACGTCTATGGAAGATGATTTTTCAATATGAATACGGATTTCTCCAGAAGTTTCATTTTCTGCCACGCGAATAGCTTCAACGATTTCGTTTTCTTCTTTCTGACTTAAAAATCTTTCTACTTTAGAATCCATTGTTTTTTATTTGAAATCGAAGTCTACATCTACTGGTTTTTCTGCACCAGCTTCAGCATCGAAATACGGTTTAGCATCAAAATTAAACATTCCAGCTAATATCGAATTTGGGAATGTTTTTACGTGATTATTGTATGGCTTTATTGCTTCGTTATATCGAACACGAGCAGTCTGAATGGTATTCTCAGTACTTGTTAATTCGTCTTGAAGTTTTAAGAAATTCTGATTTGCTTTTAAATCAGGATAACGCTCTACCGATACTAATAATCTAGATAATGCACTGCTTAACCCGCCTTGAGCTTGGTTAAATTGTTGTAACTGTTCCGGAGTAATGTTCTCAGGATTAATAGTTGTAGATGTCGCTTTAGCACGTGCTTCAATAACATCTGTTAATGTCGATCTTTCAAAATCTGCGGCACCTTGTACTGTTTTTACAAGATTTCCGATTAGGTCATTTCTACGTTGGTAAGATGTTTGTACATTTCCCCAAGCTTCACTTACGTTTTCATTTAATCTTACTGCAGTGTTATTAAATCCTACGCCCCATTTGTAGAATCCTATTACTATAGCAGCAATAACGATTACAGGAATTAACCATTTTTTCATGTGTGTTAGTTTTTATAGTTGATTTTTAATTCGAATAAGTTGGCTTTTAATATTTTCCAATTTATCTATAATATCAAAGTTAGTTAAAGTTTTCTTTTTTTCTTCCTTTAAATGTGTTTTTGCTCCTTCGAGTGTAAAACCACGTTCTTTAACCAAATGGAATATCAGTTTAAGGTTTTTGATATCCTCGGGAGTGAATTTCCTGTTGCCTTTAGCATTTTTTTTAGGCTTAAGCACATCAAATTCTTTTTCCCAAAAGCGGATTAAAGAGGCATTTACATCGAATGCTTTGGCGACTTCGCCAATACCGTAATATCGTTTTTCAGGTAAATCTATATGCATTAATCTAAAGATTGGTTTTCTAAAGAAGATTTTTCTAGAAGAATACTGTATTCTTCAGAAGTTAAACTTCCATAATAGAAATTTGTTGGGTTTATACGCTCGCCGTCTTTAAAGATTTCATAATGTAAATGTGGTGCTTCAGAGCGCCCAGTACTTCCAACAAAACCTATTAAGTCGCCACGTTCTACCTTCTGGTTTTTCTTAACGTTATATTTGTAAAGATGCGCATATAAACTGACATAACCATACCCGTGGTCAATTCTAATATGTCTTCCGTATCCGGTCGATTGGCTATCGGCTCTTAGTACAGTACCGTCGCCAGTAGCATAAACGGGTGTTCCTCGAGGGGCTGTAAAATCCATGCCGTAATGAAACTTACGTGCTTTAGTAAATGGATCTGTACGATAGCCATAACCCGACGCAATTCGTGTTAAATCTACATTGTTTACAGGCTGTATAGCAGGAATAGATGCTAATAGTTTTTCTTTGTCTTCGGCTAGTTTAGCAATTTCATCTAAAGATTTCGATTGCACTACAATTTGTTTCTGTAGGATGTCTAATTTTTTACTGCTCTCAATAATAAGTTTAGAATTATCGTAACCTTCTAATCCTTTATATCGATTTATACCTCCAAAACCAGCTTTACGTTGCTCTTCAGGTATGGGGTTTGCTTCAAAGTAAATACGATAAATGTTATTGTCGCGATCTTCTACACTGGCTAAAACTTCAGAGGCTTCATCCATCTTTTTGTTTAGCAAGTCGTATTGCAATTTCATATTTGTTAATTCTCGCTTTAAAGCTTTCTCTTTAGGCGATTCAACAAAATGGCTGGTTACAAAAACCGTTAAAAATCCAAATAAGGCAGAAGCCGTAATAAATCCTAAAATGTACTTAAACGTCTTACGCTTTTTACGCTCTATTTTCCTATAGGAAAGCGTCTCAGGATCATAATAATATTTTACCTTACTCATTATTTAATTTATACTATTTTTGCAATTATAAAAGAAAAACAAGGTGTTAAACCAAGGGTGTTCTGGTAAATCGTAAAAATAATTATGTTACAAATTTAAAAAACTAATGACAATATTTTACGACTTGCCTTAAGCAAACCTGAATTTAACAATATATTTGCACTTTATAAACAAAGAACGACTCCCTAAAAGTAGTCAATATAATAACAGTTTGTTACATATAATATGAAATCTCAAGACATTCGCTCTAAATATTTAGAATTTTTCAAAAGTAAAGGTCATACTATTGTGCCGTCTGCACCTATGGTTCTAAAAAACGATCCTACGTTAATGTTTGTTAATTCGGGAATGGCACCTTTTAAAGAGTACTTTTTAGGGCAAGCGAAACCGCCAAATACGCGTTTAACCGATTCTCAAAAATGTTTACGTGTTTCTGGTAAACACAACGATTTGGAAGAGGTAGGTTACGATACGTATCACCATACCTTGTTTGAAATGCTTGGAAACTGGAGTTTTGGAGATTACTTTAAAAAAGAAGCTATTGCATGGTGTTGGGAATTATTAACTGAAGTTTACGGTATAGATAAAGACATATTATATGTTACCGTTTTTGAAGGTGATAAAGAAGATGGTACTCCAATGGATCAGGAGGCTTACGATTTTTGGAAAGAAATTGTGCCTGAAGACCGCATATTAAAGGGGAACAAGAAAGATAATTTCTGGGAAATGGGCGATCAAGGTCCTTGCGGACCATGTAGTGAAATCCATGTAGACATTCGTTCGGCTGAAGAAAAAGCTAAAGTAGATGGGAAATCATTAGTAAACGAAGATCATCCGCAAGTGGTAGAAATCTGGAATTTAGTTTTCATGCAATACAATCGTAAGGCCAACGGAAGTTTAGAAATGCTTCCTAATAAACATATCGATACAGGTATGGGCTTCGAGCGTTTGTGTATGGTTATGCAAGGTGTGCAATCTAATTATGATACCGATGTATTTACACCAATTATTCGTGAAATAGAAACCATTTCTAAAACAGAATATGGCAAAGATGAAAAGGTAGATGTTGCCATTCGTGTTATTTCCGATCACGTACGTGCTGTAGCATTTTCTATTGCCGATGGACAATTGCCAAGTAATACAGGTGCAGGATATGTTATCCGTAGAATATTACGTCGCGCAGTACGTTACAGTTTTACATTCTTAGATCAGAAAGAGCCATTTATTTATAGATTAGTAAATGTACTTAGCAATAAAATGGGGGAGGCATTCCCTGAATTAAAATCCCAAAAACAACTGATTCAGAATGTTATAAAAGAGGAAGAAATGTCTTTCTTAAGAACATTAGATCAAGGTCTAGTACTCCTAAATGGTGTAATAGAGCATACTTCGGATACCGTTGTATCTGGAGAAAAAGCATTCGAATTATACGATACGTATGGTTTTCCTATCGATTTAACGTCTTTAATTCTTCGTGAAAAAGGGTTAGAATTGGACGAAGCTGGTTTTCATGCCGCTATGGAAAAACAAAAATCAAGATCGAGATCGGCTAGTGAAATGTCTACAGACGATTGGACTGTTTTAATAGAAGACGATATTCAGGAATTTGTAGGTTACGATACTTTGGTAACTCCAGTAAAAATTACACGTTATAGAAAAGTAGTTTCGAAAAAAGAAGGTACGATGTATCAGCTTGTTTTTAATTTAACACCGTTTTATCCTGAAGGAGGAGGACAAGTTGGTGATAAAGGCTATATCGAATCGCCTAACGGAAATGTAACTTATATTTTAGATACTAAAAAAGAGAATAATGTTGTTTACCATTTGGTTAAAGAACTTCCAGAAGATTTAAATAGTGTTTTAAAAGCGGGTGTAGATGAAACACAGCGTTTCAGAACCTCTTGTAATCATACGGCAACGCACTTATTACACCAAGCATTACGTGAAATTTTAGGAGAGCATGTAGAGCAAAAAGGGTCGGCTGTACATTCTAAGCATTTACGATTCGATTTTTCTCACTTTTCTAAAGTAACTAACGAGCAATTACAAGATATAGAAGATTTCGTAAATGCCCGAATCGAAGGGAAATTACCATTACAGGAGCAACGTAATATACCAATGCAAAAGGCAATAGATGAAGGTGCTATGGCTTTGTTTGGTGAAAAATACGGCGATACAGTTCGCGCGATTCGTTTTGGTAAATCGATAGAATTGTGTGGTGGAACTCACGTACAGAACACCTCGGATATTTGGCATTTTAAAATCAAGTCCGAAAGTGCTGTAGCATCAGGAATACGCAGAATTGAAGCGATAACAAACGATGCTGTTAGAGAATTTTATACAGATAGTAGTAAGATTTATTTTGAGGTAAAAGAGTTACTTAACAATGCTCAAGATCCTATAAAGGCTCTTCAGAATTTACAGGATGAAAATTCAAATTTAAAAAAGCAAGTAGAAGCGCTTTTAAAAGAAAAAGCTAAAAACGTAAAAGGTGAACTTAAAAACGAAATTGAAACCATAGATGGTATTCAGTTTTTAGCTAAAAAAGTAGATTTAGATGCGGCTGGAATTAAGGACTTGTCTTTTGAGTTAGGCGGTACCTTAGACAATGCATTCTTAGTTTTTGGTTCAGAACAAAACGGAAAAGCATTATTGTCTTGTTATATTTCTAAATCATTAGTAGAAAGTCATAAACTAAACGCGGGACAAGTGGTTCGTGAATTAGGAAAATTTATTCAAGGAGGCGGAGGTGGTCAGCCGTTTTTTGCTACTGCAGGAGGTAAAAAACCTGAAGGTATTCCAGAAGCTTTAGAAGCTGCTAAAAATTATGTAGTTAAGGCCTAACTTATGAAATTTTTTACCGAGATCCCAATACAGCAACAAACCGAAAATCTAATCGATTATCAGTCTAAGGTGTTGTTATTGGGATCTTGTTTTGTAGAAAATATTGGAAATAAATTCGATTACTTTAAATTTCAAAATCTTCAAAATCCGTTTGGCGTTTTGTTTCAGCCTAAGGCTATAGAGCAATTACTGCATCATGCTGTAAACAATAAAGTGTATACTGAAGCTGATTTGTTTTGTCAGAATGAAATATGGCAGACTTACGATGCACATTCTAAATTAAGTCAACTGGATAAAGCGGCCGTTTTAAAGGGATTAAACACGGCAGTGTTAAACACTAAACAGTTTCTAGAAATAGCATCTCACATTGTAATAACCTTGGGTACGGCATGGGTGTACCGGCATATCGCATCTAACACTGTAGTTGCCAACTGCCATAAAGTACCACAAAAAGCATTTAAAAAGGAATTGTTGCGTAGCGCAGAAGTGGAGGAGTCTTTACAAACTATTCTAGATATTATAGCCGAGGTGAATCCCGAGGCACATGTTATTTTTACCGTTTCGCCGATTCGGCATACAAAGGATGGATTTGTAGAAAATACGCGAAGTAAATCCCATCTTATTTCTGCCATTCATCAAGTTTTGCAAATTAACAAAAGTCAACAAATTCACTATTTTCCATCGTATGAAATTATGATGGACGAACTTCGTGATTATCGATTTTATACCTCCGATTTAATTCATCCTAATCAGGTTGCTATCGATTATATTTGGGACAAGTTTAAAGCAACATGGCTTGCTCCAACTACAACGGTTTTAATGAAAGATGTACAGACTATTCAGACGGGATTACAACATAAACCGTTTAATGAAACTTCAGAACAACATCAGAAATTTCTTAATAATTTGAATAAGAAAATTACAGCGATTCAGAAAGAATTACCGTGGGTTTCGTTTAAATATTAGAAGTATGCAGGTATATCTTGTTGATATTGTGCTTTATATCTGTTTTATATGTTAATGGTCTATAAAAATAGACAAATACTTAAATAACTTTTATTTTAGTATTGCTATTAATCAATCTGTTTATAAGCATCAAAATCGGTAAAGCATATCATCTATGTTACAACGGGGTTGATGCTTTTTTTGTGTTTAAAAACGATGTGTTACAGAACATATTTTATACCTTTCATTAAAATTTAAATTAATGAAAAATATAACTTTTGGAATTCTAATTGCAATTTGCTTATTCTTTACGCTTAGGTATTGTAATGAAAAGAAAGAAGACGATGCCCAGCTTATACAAAACTCTATGTTAATTCAGGAGCAAATTAAAAATGTGGGTAAATTAGTCGTTACCGAAGGTCATTTTAGCGAAGTGTTTTCATATAAAGATTCCAGAGATGTTTTTCCGTATTTGGTGACAGCCGAGAAAAGAGCTTTGGTGGTCGTGAATGCAGATGTAACCATTGCTTACGACTTAAGTAAAATTACTTACGATATTGATGAGGTTAATAAAATTCTTAATATTACGTATATCCCAAAAGAGGAAGTTAAGATTAATCCAGAGTTTGAATATTACGATATTCAGGCCGATTTTTTAAATCAGTTTCAGGCCAAAGATTATAATAAGATTAAGAATAAAGTAAAAGCATCGCTTATGAAAAAAGTGGAAGCCTCAGATTTTAAGAAGAATTCTAAAAATAGATTGATTAGCGAATTGTCTAAGTTTTATGTTTTAACTAATTCTATGGGGTGGACATTGCAATATAACGACACTCCAATTACAACTCCGGAAACTTTAGAGGATTTAAAATTATAGTGTTTGCAAATGAGTATATCGCCTTAAAGCCACTAACTGCCTCCTGATAATAAAGGCATATTAATTTGCAATTTAAAAATTTCAGTATCTTCGATTTTTAATATTTAGGTCATTAAAACATGGAACACCCATTTGTAACACAAACTGTAATTGAAGGAGTCAGCACGATTTCATTCTATAACCCGTCGCATAATGCTTTGCCTAGCGTGCTCCTTTCTAAATTAGAAGCGGAAATTAATACCGCTAGTACAAACCCGAATGTGAGTGTGGTGGTTTTGCAAAGTGGGGGCGATAGAACGTTTTGTGCAGGAGCGAGTTTTAATGAGTTAATTGCAATTGAAACCGAGGCGGAAGGAAAATTATTTTTCTCTGGTTTTGCCAAGGTAATAAATGCCATGCGCAAGTGTCCTAAATTTATTATTTGTAAAGTGCAAGGTAAAGCTGTTGGTGGCGGTGTAGGTATTGCAGCGGCAGCGGACTATTGTTTAGCCACGAAATATGCGTCTATTAAATTAAGTGAACTAAGTATTGGTATCGGACCTTTTGTAATAGAACCAGCAGTTAGTCGGAAAATAGGCGTGATAGCCATGACTGAAATGACCATTAATGCTACGCAGTTTTACGATGCCAATTGGGCGAAACAAAAAGGTTTATATGCAGATGTTTTTGATAATCAGGAAGCTTTGAATGAAGCCGTAGAAACTTTGGTACAACAATTAAAAACGTATAACCCAGAAGCTGTAAAGGCCATGAAAATGGTGATGTGGGAAAATACAGGCCATTGGGATACTTTGCTTTTAGAGCGTGCAAAAATCAGTGGTACACTTGTATTGAGTGATTTCACTAAATCTGTGCTTAGTAAATATAAAACCACTTAAGTTTAAGATAGGTAAATTAAAACTGTCTTGAAATAAAATCGAGGAATCTTTAAACAAAAAAAGGAACCTATTTCTAGGTTCCCAGCACTACTTTTCTTTTTCAGGGAAAGTATTATTTTTCTGGCTTTGGCGGGTAATTTTCTAATATTTTACCAACGAATTCTTGAATACGTTCGTCTTTTTTATTCATTTTTTCGTTTAAATATCCAGAACCTACACCTTGCCAAACTAATTCTTTTTTCTCGGCATCTATTAAATCAATAAACAATGTACCTTCTGTAGATCGTGTAACTGTTGTGTTATTAAAATCGTTATAATAATAAGGACTCCAACCCCAACCGTAACCATAAGGACCGAAGCCCATATAATTGTTATTATACACATTAACTTCTTCTCTAGCTTTAGTGAAAATACTAACTAGAATATCAGGGTTTTCAGATTTAGTAAATCCTTTTGCAGTCAGGTCTGCTTCAATAGCTCGTAAAATGCGCTTTTTATCTAGATCGCTAATTTCGGCTTTATCGATTCCAGTTTTATAAAAAGCAAAAGTTTTATATTGGTCAAAAGTTGTTTCTTTATCGTAATCTGAGGCTACTTTTATAGAACTACAAGAACTTACAACAATTAGTACTAATACTACTGGTAAATATTTTAAGAGTTTTTTCATAGGTTTAAGTTATAACGAATTAATTAAATTATTTAAAGACACTCCGTGCTACTATATTCTTAATATAATGTAGCTACTGCATCATGTATAGTAAATATAGCCTTTTGTTTCTAATTCAACTTCGTTTTAAAACGTGTTGACATTTCTTTAATATACAAGTTGAGACTTTATAAGTCTTAATATCTTTAGTTGTTATTAACAATAATCATACCAATTACGGAGTAAAGCCACAGCTTGCTAATAAAATCGATACTATAAATGTTAATTCAATTGAATGTTTTCAATTTAAAAACGATTTCTTACATCTCGAATTATCATACGTGTTTTAACCGAAAGAAAGCTTCGAATCTTCGTTCTTCACGTTTTTAATCCTTTTAATTTGAGAGTGTAAATAGATTAAAGCACCATCTGTTTAACGATTTTGTTACGATGAAGAGCATGCCTGTAATTCAGATCTTTTAATAACTTGTAGTAAGTCGTCTTCAAGAAATACATCCGTAAGGGCATTAAAAAAACAACACACACTAAGATTTTTTATCCTTAAAAGAATCTGTTTTTTTGTCGTATCCATACGGACAATGTCTACAGCCATTTTTACAGCAATAACCTCGCTTTAGGTGATATTGGGCGGTAAAACAGCGGTAACCTTCAGGTGTAAGGTAGTAATCGCCTTTTTCTACGGGAATAATTTTTTTCATGTTTTGCAAAGATAATGCAATTTGGATTGATTTTTGAAATGATCTAATTATGATTTTAATTTCTAAAAAAATAACGCCTAAAGGTTATCAAGGTGTTACATTGTATCCGTTTGTGATATTAAGAGACGCCAAGTTAAAAAGCAACGCGGTGGTAATAAATCATGAGCATATTCACCTTAAGCAACAAAAGGAATTATTAATCATTCCATTTTACCTCTGGTATGGGGTTGAATTTTTAATACGTTTGTTTCAGTATAAGAATTGGAATACAGCATACCGGAATATTTCTTTTGAACGCGAAGCCTATTCAAACGAAAAAAAACTCAACTACTTAAAATTAAGACCTCCATTTTCTTTTAGGAAATATCTATGAGCGTATATTTTGACAGCTAAATATAACAGTGAATTCTAGAACCTAGAACGCGATTTTACCTGCGTTTTTAATGGTTATTCAATCGTATAATATCTTCATCGTTTTTTTCTAATTTCAACAAAAAGTTATGGTTAACCTTTTAATTTCAATTACTTTTGTAGGTTAATAGATTTAGCTATGCTTTTTTCTTCAGAACTTTCGATTATCGAAAATCAGTCGGTTACTCTTAATTCCGATTGTAATATAAGTCTTTCCATAAAGCGGGAAGATGAGATACATCCTTTTGTTAGCGGAAATAAATATCGAAAATTATATTACAATATTTTAAAAGCTAAAGAAGAAGAGCACACAACACTATTAACTTTTGGAGGTGCGTATTCCAATCATATTGCTGCTGTAGCATATGCAGGAAAAGTATCTGGTTTTAAAACTATTGGTATTATTCGTGGTGAAGAATTAGCTTTAGAAACAAATTTAAATCCCACACTTAAATTCGCAGCCTCTTGTGGAATGGAGTTTAAGTATGTTACCAGGAGTGATTTTAGGCTTAAAGAAACCGAGAACTTTATCCATGATTTACATGAGGCTTTTGGTGAGTTTTACCTAGTTCCTGAAGGTGGTACAAATGCCTTAGCCGTTAAGGGCTGTGAACATATTTTAACCCGAGAAGATTCGGAATTCGATTATATCTGTTGTGCGGTGGGAACTGGAGGTACAATTTCAGGACTTATTAATAGTAGTGAGCCTCACCAGACTATTTTAGGATTTCCTGCTTTAAAAGGTGATTTCTTACAAAACAATATTAGTAAGTTTGTAACCAAAACAAATTGGGAATTAATAACCCATTATCATTTTGGTGGGTATGCCAAAATAGATGAAACATTAGTTCAGTTTATAAATGCCTTTAAACGTCAGAACACTATACCATTAGACCCTGTTTATACTGGAAAAGTGATGTTTGGCGTTATGGATTTAATTAAGCAAGGATATTTTCCTGAGAATTCTAAAATCTTAGTAATTCATACAGGAGGATTACAAGGTATACCCGGAATGAATAATATATTAAAGAAAAAGAAAATGCCTCAAATCATATAAATACATGAAGCAAGTAATAGTCCTTTTATTGGTAGTGAGTGTATTGTTTAGTTGTGGGTCTCGTAAGCGAAAGTATAAACCTTCGAAAGCAAAGCATAAAACGGAACACGTAGAGCGTAAGCAATCTAAAAAATCGGAAGTAAAGAATGAAGATACTCCCGCAGAAACTCAGGTTGAAGTGGTACCTAAAGTGGTTAGCAGTACGTCCGAGTACATTCAGCTTTATGCACCTATAGCAGTTGAAGAGATGAAATTTTATAAAATTCCAGCAAGTATAACGCTTGCGCAAGGAATTTTAGAATCCGGTTCGGGCCGTGGCCGTTTGGCAGTAGAGGCTAACAATCATTTTGGGATTAAGTGCCATGAGTGGACAGGAGCAAGTATTCATCACGACGATGATGCCGACCAAGAATGTTTTAGAAAATATAAGGATGCAAAATACTCGTATAGAGATCACTCGTTGTTTCTTACAGAACGGAAACGTTATTCGGGTTTATTTCTTTTAGATATAGACGATTATAAAGGTTGGGCAAAAGGGCTGCGAGCTGCAGGTTATGCTACCGATAGAAAATATCCTGAAAAACTAATTTCCTTAATCGAACGTTATCAGTTATATGCTTACGATGATGAGGTTACGGGCAATGCGCCTAAACGTGCTAAATCACGTCCGAGTCAAGAAGTACATTCTGTAGAGAAAGGGGATACGTTGTATTCTATTTCTAGACGGTACAATATATCGGTAAAAGAACTTCAAGAACTAAATAGATTACAAGGAACGACTATTTCTGTTGGACAGGAATTAATCGTGAAATCTTAAAATAAAACACAATGAAATATACAAGAAGTAGTGCATTATTTGCTAATGCAGAACACGTTATTCCTGGTGGTGTTAATTCTCCTGTACGTGCTTTTAAAGCGGTAGGAGGAACGCCTCTTTTTATAAAAGAAGCTAAAGGCGCGTATTTAACTGATGAAGATGGTAATACATTTATAGATTATATTAACTCATGGGGCCCAATGATTTTGGGACATGCTTACGAGCCTGTAGTTCATGCTATTATTGATAAGGCAAAATTAGGAACATCGTTTGGTGCACCTACAGAAATCGAAACCGAAATTGCGGCTTTGGCAGTGTCTATGGTTCCGAATATTGATAAAATTAGATTTGTAAATTCTGGAACAGAAGCCTGTATGAGTGCGGTACGCTTGGCAAGAGGTTACACCGGAAAAGAAAAAATTATAAAATTTGCAGGTTGTTATCACGGGCATTCCGATTCATTTTTAATTCAGGCGGGAAGTGGTGCTATGACATTTGGTAGCCCTAATAGTCCTGGTGTTACTAAGGGAACGGCTCAAGATACACTTTTAGCAAAATATAATGATATCGAACATGTAGCGTCTATTATTGATGCCAACCCAAACGATATTGCTTGTATTATTTTAGAGCCTGTTGCTGGAAATATGGGATGTATTCCGCCACAAGCCGATTTTTTACAGAAACTGAGAGCGTTATGCGATGCTCATAACATTCTATTAATCTTTGACGAAGTCATGACTGGCTTTCGATTGGCTCGCGGAGGTGCACAAGAGTTGTTTAATGTAAAAGCAGATATTGTGTGCTTTGGAAAAGTAATTGGTGGTGGCTTGCCAGTAGGTGCTTTTGCTGGAAGATCTGAGATTATGGATTATTTAGCGCCACTCGGACCGGTGTATCAGGCGGGAACTTTAAGCGGAAACCCGTTAGCAATGGCGGCCGGATTAGCAATGTTAAAAGCCTTAGAAAGTGATTCTGAAGTTTTTAATCGTCTAGCAGAAAAAACGGAATATTTACATAAAGGAATATCAAAGGTACTGAATGACCATAAAATTGTACATACCATAAATCGTCTGGGTTCTATGATTTCTGTTCATTTTTCAGAAACAGCAGTAGTCGATTTTGAAACATCTGCTAAAGGAAATAACGAGAATTTCAAAACCTTTTTCCATGGCATGTTAGAACAAGGGGTTTATATTGCTCCAAGTGCCTTCGAAACTTGGTTTATAACAGACGCTTTAACTTATGCCGATTTGGACGCTACCATAAATGCAGTGCATAAAGTAGCCTCTACGTTACAGAAATAAATTTGTAAGATTAGACTTTAATATCACAAAAACAGGCTTTCTCTAATTTTAGAAAAGCCTGTTTTTTATGTTTTATAATAGTTTTAATTTTTGAATGGGGAAGTTAAATTGAAGGTCTCCTGAATCATACCTAAATAAGGATTAAAGCCCTGAGGGAGTAATTTTTTTAAATCTGGACTCACATAATTAATATCATCTAAATTGGTCGCAACTTGTAAACTGCTTAAATCTACAATTGTAAAAATAGAAAACGATTGTAAGCGAAATAAACTGTGGTTGATAGCATTTAAATCTTCTGAGGCGATGTTTAATTTAGATTTGGAATTATGATTTGACGACGAACGCACAGAGGACTCATAACTAACAGGAATTTCAAAATCAGATTTTATAATTATATAATCAGCTTCAGAGCGCTTATTGTCACTTGCGGTATAGACAGCTTTTACATTCAGACTTTCCGAATTGACAAATTCTTTTTCTACCATTGTGGTGTTTATTTGGGCTTTTATAGTGTAACTGCTAAGTAGTAAAAGTAATACACCAAATACTATACGTTTCATAAGTAGCTGTTTTTAATTTTAGTCTAGAACTGAATAAGAATCTTATAGGGGAGAATTATAACAACAAGGTTTAGATGAGGTTTCCTTTACCATCAGCTTTAATGGTTTTAGATTGGTTGCCATTAGATATTTTTACTCTATACGTGCTAACGTGACCTGTATCTTGTTTATAATCTATAGAGCATATGTTGGTGTTAAATCTCCATTCTGGATACGTTTTCATAATATTTTCTATAACTGCTTTAGGTAAAGCGACATTGGTGTACTGTTCCTTAGATGATATAATTTTTCCTGAATCATCATAGGTTACTGTCATCGTTCCTCGTGTAGTATTAAACAACACATCGTAACTAGATTTCGTTTTTGGCTTGTAGTTTTTCGCCTTTTTTACGTCGTATAAAGCGGCTTGTTGTTGCAAAATTTTAACATACATAGCATTATCGGTAAAAACAGAGCTATTAATATAGGTAGCATTTACTCCTGTTGTTTTAATAGATTTTTTAGACGTATTTACGTGTGTTAAAGCGGCCAAATCTTTGGTCTGCTGTATGGCTACAGACGATTCCGTATTAAAAGCCAAAGGCGATTCGATAATTTGTGCATAGAAGTTGTTTATTAAAAACAAACTAAATAATAGAGCAGTGAGATTTTTCATGATTTCCAAATTTTAAAGATTACTAATTCATTTAAATCAAATTTAGAACGATACATCTCTTTTTTTTAGAGGATAAGTACGAGAATATCAAATAGGTGTTTTTACCTACGAATGTGCTCTTGGTTTTAGGTTTGTAATATTAAAGGGGCTGTTTTTTTGTAAATATCTCCGAGTTTGATTGATATTCCATATATTCAGTAACGGCTTTTATTGTAATTCTAAAAGGTTTGTGATTAAAGGTAGTATTCACTTTTAATTTCTTATACGCAGAAATTTCTTATTTATTTCTAGGTGTTTATACGTGTTTTTAAGTGTGTCATACAATTAGTTTTTAAATATATAGTAAACCTACTATCTTAGCTTTTAAAAGGTTCTTTCTAACAATTAATAGCAAGTGTTACCATACTTAGATTTTTAATATATCACGTTCTTGTAGATGTTCAAGAGATAAGAATTAAATAGTGTAACAAAATTATAGGCAATAAAGTCTTTATTATAGTTAATGTAAAGAAAATGGAATCTACTCCCATACACGTTGTTTTAGCCGACGATGTACAGTTATTTAGAAAAGGCATTTGCTTCCTTTTGGAACGTGATGAGGAATTGGTTGTGGATTATCAGGCCTCAAACGGTAAGGAATTAATTGCGTATTTAAGGACATCTAAACTTCCAGATGTGGTATTAACAGACTTAAATATGCCGGAACTTAATGGAGTAGAAGCAACTAAAATTATTCATAAAGAATTCCCGGATTTAAAGATTGTGGCTTTAACCAGTTATAATTCTAAGCCTTGTATTTTAAATATGATTCATTTAGGCGTGTCTTGTTTTTTACCTAAGAATGTAAAACCTGCGGAATTAATAAGTGCCGTAAAGGAAGTGTATCATTCTGGATTTTGCTACTCTAATGAAGTTATGAAGCTAATTCACAACGATTTTATGCATAAAGGAAAACATGTGAAATGTGATTTTGATAAATCGTATTTAACCAGCCGGGAATTAGAAGTCTTAGAGTTAATTTGTAAACAGTTCAATACTTCCGAAATTGCTGATATATTATGTATTAGTCCGCGTACGGTAGAAGGGCATCGTAATAATTTACTGCTTAAAACAGAATCTAAAAATGTAGTAGGTCTAGTTACCTATGCAGTGAGAAATAATTTATTAAATTTTCTAAACTAAATACTGTAATACTTAACAGACATAAAAACGGGCAAACCTATTAAGATTTGCCCGTTTTTAATGTTATGCGTATCGATTAGCTTCGTCTTTCACGTTCTGGTCCGTTTTCCGCTTTCTCTCCACGTTTTTGTCCTCTTCTTTTATGCTGGCTCATGTCTTTTTCCCAAACCGCATATTGGTCGCTCTTTAAGATACTTTTCATCTGATTTTTTATTAAAATCTGTTTGTCTAGTCTTTCAACCATTCTATCGTAGCGTTCTTGTTCTGTAGGTTTCTTCCCTGTTTCTTTAGCTTTTTTCATAGCTTCGCGATCTGCTAGCCTATCAAAAGCCTGAGTTACATTTAAGTCGTAAATTTCCTTTTGTTGCGTTTCAGAAAGATCTAACTTTAATGTCAGTCGTTTCGTTAAAAGTGTTGCTTGTTGTTCGGGAGTAAGGTCAGATTTCTGCATGTGCATTTCTTTCTGATTTTTTCTTTGATGGTCCCCTTTTTTTTCTTGCGCAAAAGCATTTATAGAAATAAATACTAAAGCTAAAAGCATTATTTTTTTCATGATATTTATGTTAAAAAATTATGCTATTAAGACCTAGGCTTTGTAATTAGGTTTAATTGTAATTGAAATTTTAACACATTTTAATAGTTTCAAGTAAATTATTAAACCTGAAATTATAACTTCATTTGATAGGTACCAATTAAGAAACCATGGTCCGAATTAGAGTGAAATTCTTTGTGTAGTGTGATTGGTTGCCATTTTTTATTTAGCCAAATATGATCGATTTCTAGTATAGGAAAAGTTCTTGGCCAGGTACCGGTATATCCTGTATTGTACTCGTGGAAACTTTCGAACTGAGTTTTAAAAGCGTTAAAAAAATAACTTATATATGGTGTGTTAAAATCGCCAACTATAAAATCGACCTGATTAGATTCTGCCGTGGCTAGTAGTTTAGTTAAATCTTCTTTCTTAGAAAGCGCTGGATTTGCTAATAAATCTGTAACAAGTATGGAAACAGATTTGTTGTTTATAGTCGCACTGACTAAGTTAGATTTAGAGCCTCTTGAAACGTCTTTATAATGGGTAGCATGAATTTCGCCATTAACAGCTATAAACATTTCGCCTTTTAATTGTTGTATTTGATATGTAGGATAATGATTTCTGAAGGTTTCCATATCTGTTTTAGAGATGTCTTTGGCTTCAACTAAAACAACAATTTCAGGCTTGTAAGATTTTATACTTTCAAAAATAATATCTAACGGCAAGTGATCTGGTCGCGATATATTCCAATAAAAAATTGAATGTGAGCTAGTTTTCTGATTTATGGTCGGGTTTTCGTTAGTGTAATGGTAGTTATTAAACCAGTATACGACTAATAAACTGTTTAGGCACAATAATGCTATGCATAGCATCTTGTGTTTATATAAACAAAGCGAAACTAGAAATCCATAAGCGATAATTATAATTAATGGACACGCATAAAAGAAGAAAATAAGCGGTGGGACTCTATCTTTTAATACAAAATGAATGAGTAATAAAAAAGCATACCAAAATAATAGGTATGCTTTTGCTTTATATTTAAAGATAAGTTGAATCATGCTTTTATTCATTAAGAGCAACAAACAACCCGTCGTCGGTTTTTTCTACTTTAGCTATTCCTAATTTAGTTAATCCTTTAATTGTTTTATCCCATTTTTTATTGCTTAATAGAGATTGTGTCTTTAAGACATTTAAATCTATAGGTGAATTTGATTTTAAAATGTTAAATACAGATTTTTCGTCTTCAGACATCTCTACTTGTTTTTTCTCAGGTCTCATTTGAGGAAAAAATAGTACTTCTTGAATTGATTGGTTGTTGGTTAAGAACATGATTAAACGGTCCATACCAATTCCCATTCCAGATGTAGGAGGCATACCATATTCTAGAGCACGTAAGAAGTCGTAGTCTATAAATTCTGTAGCCTCGTCGTCTCCTTTTTGAGCTAATTTTAATTGGTGCTCAAAACGTTCACGTTGGTCTATAGGGTCGTTAAGTTCTGAATATGCATTTGCAATTTCTTTACCACAAACCATTAACTCGAAACGCTCAGTTAATTCTGGATTGTCTCTATGCTCTTTACAAAGCGGACTCATCTCTTTAGGGTAATCTGTAATGTACGTTGGCTGTATGTAGTTTCCTTCACATTTTTCACCAAAGATCTCATCAATCAGTTTTCCTTTACCCATAGTTTCGTCAACTTGGATACCTAAGTTTTTAGCGGCTTCACGAATTTCAGCTTCTGTTTTACCAGTAATATCAAATCCTGTAAAGTGCTTAATAGAATCTGCCATGGTTACACGAGCGTACGGTGCTTTAAAGTCTATTTCGTGTTTCCCGAAAGTTGCTTTTGTAGTTCCGTTTACAGCAATTGCACAATGTTCTAATAATTTCTCACAGAAATCCATCATCCAGTTGTAATCTTTGTAAGACACATAAATTTCCATCGCTGTAAATTCTGGATTGTGAGTTCTGTCCATTCCTTCGTTACGGAAGTTTTTAGAAAACTCATAAACACCATCAAAACCACCAACAATTAAACGTTTTAGGTATAATTCGTTAGCAATTCGCATGTATAATGGAATGTCTAGACTATTGTGGTGTGTAATAAATGGACGCGCTGCTGCACCTCCAGGAATAGGTTGTAAAACAGGAGTTTCAACTTCAAAATAACCAGATTCGTTAAAGAAGCTACGCATCGCGTTAAATAACTTGGTACGTTTAATAAATACTTCTTTTACATGCGGGTTTACTACTAAATCTGCATATCGTTGTCTGTAACGTTGTTCTGGATCTGTAAAAGCATCGTGTACTTTTCCTTCGGTATCTACACGAGGTTGAGGTAACGGACGTAACGATTTACTTAAAATAGTAAAGTCTCTTACCATGATGGTTTTTTCGCCTACTTTGGTGGTAAATAATTCACCTTCAATACCTACGAAGTCTCCTATATCTAATAATTTTTTGTAAATAGTGTTGTACTTGGTTTTGTCTTCTCCTGTACAAATTTCATCACGATTAAAATAGACCTGAATACGGCCTTCGCTGTCTTGCACTTCTGCAAAACTGGCGTTTCCCTGTATTCTACGTGACATTAATCGTCCGGCAATTATCACCTTCTTGCCTTCTTCAAAATCGGTTTTAACCTGTTTACTTGTGTGGGTTAACGGATAAAGGTCTGCTGGATAAGGATTAATTCCTAACTCACGAAGTTTAGTCAGCTTTTCTCTTCTTACGATTTCTTGCTCTGATAATTGCGACATATTAAGTTGTTATGTTTAATTTTTAACGCACAAAGATAATTACTATTGGTAACACTATCAATATAATATTATCGAAATACCACATAGATTTTTTAAAGTGTAACAATTTCAAATTTAGAGCGTCTTAATAATACATCATCAATCAAAATAAAATCAATTAAAATGAGCATTTGGAGAGTTTTACTTTCAATAATTTGCCCACCCTTGGCTGTAATAGGTAAGGGATGTGGATCGGTACTTATTGTATTTCTACTGTGGCTTTGTGGTTGGGTTCCTGGAGTTATCGCAGCATTAGTCATTTTAAATAATCCAAAGCGCTAATTCCGGAGCTGTTTTTTACGCCCCCTGATTTCAGTGATTTTAATGGTTATGGCGTCATTACAATAAAATGAGGCCATGTTTTATTCATAAGTAAGTTATCTTTGCCTTGAAAAAAATGAATCTAGCCATGAAAAAAATCTATGTATTAAGCGTTTGTATACTATTACTTGTATTAAGTAGTTGTAAGTTTTCTGAAACTATACATATAAAAGAGGATGGAAGCGGCGATATGTCTTTTTCTTTTGATGGTTCCCAACTTATGCAAATGGGAGCAGATAGCATGGGAGAAACCGGAGATGTAGTTTTAGATTCTACAATTGTTTTTAAAGATTATTTAGAAGCCAAGAAAGATAGTATTGCAACATTGTCTGAAGCAGAACAAAAACAATTGAAAGCTCTAGAGAATTTTAAAATGCATATGTTAATGGATCCGAATACTAAAAAAATGGTAATCGATATTAATACTGAATTTAAAGATGTAGACGAGCTAGAAGATATGTATAAGGTACTTAGCAAGGCAAATGAGTTAAATGATAAGGGCGCTGCTAAGACTAGTCCTGCTGGTAATATGGGAGTGGCAGAAGGTACAGAAGTACATTATACATACAAGAAAAATATTTTTAAACGTACCGTAAAGGTGGTAGATCGTGAGCTTTTAGAAGCTACAAAAGATAGTTTAGGAGATTCGGAAATGATTCTCGCAGCATCTACATATACGTTAAATTATCATTTCCCGAAAAAGATTAAATCGGTCTCCTTAAAAAATGCCATGTTTAGTGAAGATCATAAAAGTTTTACTGCCGAATTAAGCTTTAAAGACTACGTTACAAACCCTGAAAGTTTAAGTGTAGAAGTTGTATTAGAAGAGGAATAACATTTTTTATAAGCTGTCTGGCATCCTTAACATGAGTCTAAGCTATAATTGTGTTTTATTTATGAGACTTCTTCAGGCCTTCTCAAATCGCCCGAACCGATAAAGTTGTATCTTTGCACGCATAATAATTTTTTATAATACATTACAAATGCCTCGTTTTCTTTTAGTCCTTATTTGCCTTTCAGCTTTTATTTTAACCAGTTGTAATTATACCGAAGAAATCACGTTTCATCCAGATGGTTCTGGAGAGTTTCTCATGAATTACGATATGAGTGAAGCTATGGTTGCCATCAAAAAAATAGGAGGCAATGAAGAGGCTTATAAAAAAGAGCCAAAAGTAGATAGTATAATATATTTTAAAGATATTTTAAAGGAGAAGTCCGATAGTATTTTGAAGTTAACGCAAGAGGAACAAGACGATTTAAAGTCTTTAGAATCTATGATGATGCGTGTGCAATCTAATTACGAAACAGATGTTTTTAACCTTGGTTTTGGTTCCGCTTTTACATCTATAAACGAGTTTCCGGAAATCTTAGAAAATATAGATAAAGCAAAATCGTTTCATACTAAAGGAAGTCCTCAGTTTTCTAAAATGGATGGTAGCGCAGTAGCGAATTCGGTTAACGATATGCTTAAACATATCGATTTTTCCTTTGATGGGAAGCGGTTTTCAAGAACGCTTAAAGCTGGTTATGAACCTTCGGAAGAAGCTATTGCTAAATTAGACAAAGAAATGAGTATGATGGGAGAAGGTGAAGAAACCATGAAAGCCATGACCTATACATTTGTTTATCATTTCCCGAAAAAAATAAAATCGGTTTCTAATAAGGATGCCTTAATTAGTAAAGACAAGAAAACAGTGACGCTTACGCAGAACTACATAGAAATGATTAAAAATTCGGAATTAATGAATTTTAAAGTCGTTTTAAAAAATTAAATATTTACCCATTGAATAAGACAGTCCAATTACAAGATTTAGGTTTAAAAGATTATAAAGACACTTGGGATTATCAAGAAGAATTATTTAAACAAATCGTCGATATAAAAATTAAGAATAGGAGAGAGGAGACTACAATTCCAACGCCTAATTACTTCTTGTTTGTAGAGCACCCGCATGTGTATACATTGGGGAAAAGTGGCCATATGTCTAATATGTTACTTAACGAGGAACAGTTAAAAGAAAAAGACGCCACGTTTTACAAGATAAATCGAGGCGGCGACATTACCTATCATGGTCCAGGACAAATTGTAGGATATCCCATTTTGGATTTGGATAATTTTTTTACTGATATACATAAATATTTACGCTTCTTAGAAGAGGTTATTATTTTAACTTTAAACGATTATGGTTTAAAATCCGAACGTAGTCCAGGTGAGACAGGGGTGTGGTTAGATGTTGGGACACCGTTTGCTAGAAAAATTTGTGCCATGGGTGTGCGTGCTAGCCGTTGGGTAACGATGCATGGTTTTGCTTTAAATGTAAATGCTAATTTGGGGTATTTCGATAATATTATTCCTTGTGGTATACGCGGGAAAGCTGTAACGTCTCTTAATGTAGAATTAGGTATAAAAGAAGTGGATGAGGAAGAGGTAAGAACAAAACTGAAAAAGCACTTTAGTACGCTTTTTGAATCGGAATTTGTTATACAATAAATAGACGAATCTAAATCTCATTCTAAATATAAAGTTTAGAATGAGATTTAAATATTTATCTCGCCAATAATTTCTTAGAAACTTTATAAGTTGCAGCGTACTGCATACCTTCTTGTTCGCGTTTTAAATGGCTAAATTCTCTTTTATACCAATTTACATCGGTAGCTTTTTTTCTAAACATATCGTGGTTTATGGTTTTATGCTCTTCACCATTAAACATGGTTTTTATATCGTATATAGCAATTCCAAAATGTTCAGACTGTTTTAAGACTTCAGAAAAATCTTCTTCAGAAAAATAATAATCACCATTATTTTCTTCAATCTTTGTTAATCCAGCAAATACATTTTTTTCTAAAAATTCTTCTTGTGTCATTTTATTATGCTTTTAGTCTGTTGTTTTAATGCAACTGTTAGTGTTAATAGGGTGGAATTTGTTTTTAAATGCGCTTGCCTTATTACAGAGGCAAAGTTAAATACTTTTGGGCTAAAATGTATTATCCTTCAGTATTAAAGAATACCTTATAATAGTACATTTTTTTTTCTTCGTCGAAACCACGCTCTAAATATTCGCTTGCTGCATCTGGCGCATCAATATCTAGTTTAATTTGTATTTGAGTATCTAACTTAATTTCTGTTTTTATTTTCGCCTTTTGCTTTTTTACAACAGGTTCGGCAACATCAAACTGATTTAGTATAAGTAAATCCTGTTCGCCTTCAAAAGACTTTTTGTAATCGTCGAAAAGTGTTTTATGATTGTCGTCTTGAAAGACTTCCTCTTTAAAAGTTTCGATATTTACAAATTCGTGCTCTTTAAAATAGTCTACTGTTTTTGCTAGAAAAATATTTTGCTCTTGGTTTCCGTAACTGGTTTTTAAAATTTCGGTAGAAAATTCTTTACATAGCTCGATGTAATTCTGGGTATGCGAATTAAAATCGTTAGCATATTTTATATTTAAGAAGTTATTTATCCAATATTGCGCATCGTAATTATTGTTGTCTACAGTTAACACAATTGGGCCTTCAGCATCAGTCTGATTTAAAATCAAACAGCCTTTATCTACTTTCTTAGTATTTATTCCTTGTTGTACAGCAACGTCGTAACTATTGCCTTCTAAATAGGTTTGAAAGAAATTAGATTTATTTTCAATTTTAAAGATACCCACAGCATTGGTTACGATTTCGTTAAACTCGATACCCTCAAAAACGGCAACAATTACATCGCCTGTTTTAATTTGTACAGAGTTAGATTGCTCGTATAAATGCTTTACAATGTTTTTCGATACGTCGACAAAATTACTTTCGTCTGCAAAAATATCCGCGGCATACGTGTTTATCTCGTTCAGTTTAATATTGGCATGATGATTAAAACGATGACTCTGCACCACAGATCCGAATGGCCTTAATAAAAATGGCAACATTAAATCGTAACTCGCTTCGTCAAATTGTATTTCATTCTCTGAAAAAGCATTTTTGGTGTCGTTAAATTTATTTCCAACTTTATGAATTATAAATTTCGAAATCGTGGCAATGTTACGTTTTATCATGGTGTTCTAATCTAAAAAATTAAGGGTTGCAATAGTACTAAAATAGCTTCAGTTTTAATAATAAAATCAAGCTGTTAATTAGGATGTGTTTTAATTAATCTGATAAATAATTATAGCGTTGTCGTTTCCTTTGGTTACCGCCTCTAATGGCTTATCCTTATCCAGATTCGCCATGTCTATTGCACTTGTTCCATAAACCGGGAAATTAGAAATTTCTTCTCCTTGGCTATCGAAGACATAAATTTTCTGAGCTTGTAAATCTGTTGTTGTAACGTATATCTTATTGTTTATTAAAAACAATTTAGCAGGGGTATAGCTTCCAAAATCTAATTCTAGAGTTTTATCTCTAATGGTTAGTTTGTTTTCGGATTGCGTTATCATAGTTCGCGTGGTTGCGTCTATATGATGGTTTTTACCCAGATTTAAATTTTCGCTCGAGACTTTTCCGTTTGTATCTATAAGGATTAAATCTCCAGTATCTGTAGTTGTAGTAAACTTATTATTATAAATATAAACGGCTTCGTTAGAATACGTAAAAGAAGATTTAGGCGTAACACGTACCTGACCTGTTCTGCTTAAAATGTAAAGTTTGTCGGTAGTTTTAAAAACAAGATAATCTTTACCGCGTACTCTAAAATGTTGTGGTTTATGTATAATGGTTTGGCTCGCCTTTTTAAAGTTAAAACCGTTAACCGTTTTTCCTAAGGCGTCGTACATTAACACGCCTTGATCTTGTATAACCAATAATCTGTACTTTTTATTATTGTCGTAATCGAACACGGCCAAAGGTTGCGTAACCTGATCTTTAAAATTAATAGGGAAGGGGTTAGCATCTTTTCCATTACGATCTACAACATACAAATGATGAGCTGTAGTAAATGCCAACTGAAGTCGGCCATTTTTATACATATCTATTTGCGAGATTTCGCCAATAACAGCTTCTCCTAATTGTTTTTTCCAAAGTACTTTACCTTTATTAGAGATTAAGTAAAGGTTGTTTTTTACATCTTGAACCACAATTTCCTTGTCGCCAGAAATATGATTGGTTACAAACTGCGGACTATTTAATAGCGCGGCATCCAGTTTTATATTCAGTTCCTGGCTCACCGAGTTTTCTTTAACCTTAGTTCTTGTCTTTTTGATCACCGCATTTAAATGTGCAAAATTATGATCGTATATATATTGTATGGCAGAAATTCTATAATCACTGGTTTTTATCTTAGTTGTTGTTTTAAAATTAGATGCTAAAACATCGCCCAACAGATTAGAATTTCCTACCAACATTAAGGAAGAGGCATCGCTTAAGTCTTCTGTAATACTCTGATAAAAATCGCGTTTATTTAATGTTGAATTATTCTGAAATGCAATAATGATGTTTTGAAGCGTCTCTAAATCATCAGCAAAGACAAAAAACGAATCTAATACCGCATAAAATGAAACAGATTTTGTTTTGATTAAAGGATGAAAAATCTGTGCAAACCAATCTGGATATTCAAATTTTTTAATTTCTATCTGGCGAAACTCTTCTAACACTTCCTGAGAATCTAGCAAGGCTTCATCGGTTGCCATATGATCTAAACTGTGTAAAACAATAGCACGTTTGTCCTTATTATATATTACTCCAATTTCATCGGTGTTATTAAATAAACTTGTTTCTGGTGGATCTTGGTTGTTTAATGCCACGAGATTGGCTTGTAGGTTGCTAAAGTCTTGGTAGGTAAAACTCATAAATCCGTCACTATCTTCTGGAGTAATTTGCGCCATTTTGTTTTCTTGAGGCGTCGTATTCTTGAAAATATTAATAAGTTGATTTGTAGAATCTGGTGCTTTTGTAATTCCGTTTAACGTAATTTGATCCTGAGTAATATCTGTATCTAAGGCAATATATTTGGTGAAATTTTGAAGCGGAATAGAATCAGAGCTAAAAAACAAGGTCGATTCTTTTATATGTTCCGTATCTAAAATTACGGCAAATGTTTTTTCAGTAGCAGTCGTGTTATATATTCTTTTAAGTTCGGCGCTTACAGGTTTTACATTCAGACTGTTTTCTATAATTTTTTTTGAAGTAGAACCTATAAATACACTATCTACTATAGTGCTAAACAATGTCTTTGTTTGCAGGACAGTTTTCGTAATTGTGGTATTATTAAACTTTATATGTTCCTGTTTTGGTTTCGATAACGAGTCGAATTTAAAAAGGTCTGGTGAGTATTTGGTAATTATGGTAACCTGAGAACTGTCTGCTTGATCTTTTGAAAAGCAAAAAAGTGTTTCTGCTTTTGGTTTAAAAGCAGTGGTGTTTTTTAAAATGTCTTCTAGAGACTTGTAAAACGGAGTTGTATTAAACTCCTGAATTAAATCGTTGTTGGTTAAACTGCTCTTTAAATCTTCAATATTGTTCGTTTTAATTAAAGTTGAAGCCTCTTCAGGAACAAATTCAATTAGACTATGATGCGTGGTTGTGCTCGTATCGCAACTTATTAGGAATAGACTTAAAAATAGGGCTAAGAAAAGCACTCTCATAAATGAATTTTTTTTTACAAATATAGGAAGTTATACTTCTAGTTTTAACTGAACAGGGAGTAATCTAAAAGATAATCGGTGGTATTTAGTTGGTCCGTATTTTTTTATAGCTGCACGATGTTCTTTGGTCGGGTAGCCCTTATTCTGTTTCCAATTATACATTGGAAATTCTTCATGAATCATATTCATATAAATATCGCGATACGTTTTTGCTAAAATAGAAGCGGCGGCTATATTTAAATACTTGCCGTCTCCTTTAATTATAGTCTCGTGCGGAATATCTAAATACGGTTTAAAGCGATTACCATCTACGCTAATAAATTCTGGTTTTGGTTTTAGTTTTGCAATCGCTAATTGCATGGCATGTATGGATGCGTTTAAAATATTTATTTCATCAATTTTATCCGGGAAAACATGTGCAACGCCGTAACTAACCGCTTCAAGTTCTATCATAGGTTTTAGTAAATCACGCTTTTTTTCTGATAATTGTTTGGAGTCGTTTAATATGGAGTTTTTAAATGTTTTAGGTAAAATAACTGCGGCCGCTGTAACGGGACCAGCCAAACAACCACGTCCAGCCTCATCTGTACCACATTCAAACTCATATTCTGAATAGTTAAGAGCAAGCATTTAAATTATAGTTTTGTTATATACTGATATCATATTTTGTATTTACCTTTGCAAGGTCTAAAAAATAATTATGAAGCAAATCATTCTGTCATTCTTTTTGTTGTGTTTTACTCAGCTAACATATTCTCAAATTGAAAATCTAAGTGGAGGAAATCGAACAGAAAGAGACGATGCTGCAAATCAAAAGGAGTTAACTTTTAAATCTATAGATACTTCAAAGACTAAAGAAGGTAAAGATAAAGTCGCTAAAATAGAACAATATCTAATTGTGTCTAATTTAAACGATACGACTTATGTAGATACCACCTTGTCGATTCAAAAAGAATATAAATTTAATGATTTAAGAAAAGACAACTTCAATCTCATGGCATTTTCTAACATGGGGCAGACGTATAACACGTTGAGTTACGATTTTAAGTCGCAACGTCTCATGCCTCTTTTAGGAGCAAGAGCTAAGTCTTTTTCGTATAGAACAGTAGAGGATATTAAATATTACCAGGTGCCAACACCATTAACCGAGTTGTTTTATAAAACCGGATTTAAACAAGGACAGGTTGCTCAGGGATTTTTTACGGTAAATACTTCAGAACAATTTAACTTTTCTATTTCTTATAAAGGATTACGATCTTTAGGGCAGTATCAGCATATTCTTGCCAGTTCTGGGGATTTCGAGTTTACTACCAATTATAAAACTAAGAGTGAGCGTTACATTGCTAAAATTCATTTTCTAGCACAAGATATTTCTAATGAAGAAAACGGTGGTTTAACTACCGAAGGTATGGGCTATTTCGAATCTGGTGATCCTGAATTTTTAGATCGTGGTGTGTTCGATGTAAATTTTGAAGATGCCGATAATGTTTTAAAAGCGAAACGTTTTCATTTAGATCATAGATATTATATCGTTAAACCAAGCGATTCTTTGGCCAATCATAGTTTAAATGTAAATCATATTATGTCGTTCGATGATCAGTCTTATCAATTTAATCAAATTTCGGCAAGCGATTATTTTGGTGATTCGTTTAAAACATCAAGCTTAAGCGATCGTGCTTCACTCGAAAATTTTTATAACGAGTTTCAGGTAAACTATAGTAATAGGCTTTTGGGAGACTTACAATTTAATGTAAGTCACGATAACTACAACTATGGTTACGACCAGATTGTAATTTTGGAAGGCGAACATATTACCAACCGTATTAAAGGTAATATTGTAGGCATTGGTGGTAAATACCATAACACTTTTGGCGGATTCGATATTTACGGTGATGCTGGCTTAAATGTTACAGGAGACTTTGCGGGGAACTATTTTACGGGGAAGGCAGGGTATCAGTTCACAGATGATATATTGGTGAGTGCAGAAATTAATCATAATGCGTCGCAACCTAACTATAATTTTTTATTGTATCAAAGTGATTATTTAAACTACAATTGGCAGACTAATTTTAGTACAGAAAAAACACAACAATTAAGTTTTAAGGTAGAATCTGATAAGTTGTTAAATCTAACAGTTGATTATTCTACGGTCAGTGATTATGCCTATTTTGCTAAAGATGATGAAGGTGGAGTTAAACCATTTCAGAACAGTGAGACTATTACGTATTTAAGAGTACGTTTAGATAAAGAGATTAGATTTGGAAATTTTGCTTTAGATAACTCTATAATGTATCAAAATGTACAAGACGATAAACAGGTCATGAATATGCCTGAGTTTATTACACGCAATACTTTATATTATAGAAACGAATTTTTTAGCAAGGCCTTGCTTTTGGAAACGGGAGTAACACTTAATTATTTTAGCGATTATTATATGAATGCATACGATCCGTTATTAGCAGAATTCTATGTGCAGACAGATCGCGAGTATGGAAACTTTCCTAGACTAGATTTCTTCTTGAATGCAAAAATTCAGCAAACACGTATCTATTTTAAAGTCGAGCATTTTAATGCACCATTAACTGGATACGATTATTATTCGGCGCCTAACTATCCGTACCGTGATTTAACGATTCGCTTTGGAATAGTTTGGAACTTCTTTATGTAAGTGTGGTTGCTATGCACTTTGAGTAAAAGTTGCGAGTCAATAATAATATAATATAGAACTAAGAGTTTTCAGAATTGAGAGCTCTTTTTTTATGAGAAGGTTTTGCCGTAGGGGTTTTAGATGATAATCCAGCAAAGATGGGATCATGTGAAATTCGGAAATAGGAAGAATGGATAACGACATGGAAGTGGTTATTCATTTCGGTCTACTCTTGTTATATAGGTATAGTTTTATACGTAGCTTATTAAAGACCTTACTCTTTGTAATACATACAGCTGTTGTAATAATGTAATCCTCCTGTGGTGTTCTTTAATATATAAGGTATGTAAGTCCTTTGTTATTCTTTATAGACGATATTAATTGTTGTATTGAATGTAATGATATACCTATAAAGAGATGAAGTTTATTTTAAAGTGCTATAGTTTAAGATTAGCTTGTATATTATAAATCTAAAACGATATGTTTAATAAGTATAATGATGCTATTTAGAATATATCAATCGCGTTGTGTCATTATATGGAAGGGGATAGGAGTTTTAATTATATAGAAGACCGCTTTATTTTAAGCAATAATGCTTTGTTTATAGTAATGAATATGTACGGCAGCAGGATAGATCATTAGACGCTTTAAATTAATTTGAGTTTTAACTATCTAGTAACCTATTATTTACGATTTATTTCAAAATAAACCGTAAATAAATTAGTTATATAGAAATAAAAGGTGGTATATTTGCACCCGCTTAGCGACACAACTACGGTAGTTTAGTTAGGCAACACGTTCATTAACAGAGTCGTATTTATCGGATTTAGATTAGTTTCAAAAAAAGATAAAAAAGATTTGTTAGTAACAAAAAAGGGTGTAAGTTTGCACCCGCTAAAAACGGCAACGTTTTTAGAAAATAAAGTTCTTTACAGATTGTTTTAATGGAGTTAGAAGCGTTTTAAAAACGAGTCTAAATAAAAACTTCAAAAAAACATTGTGAGATTAAAAAAAGGGTTTTATATTTGCACCCGCTTAACGAGGAAACGAGTTAAGAAATAAAAAGAGAAATAAGTTCATTAACATATTGAATTGACA
>NZ_JBWDLJ010000007.1:0-76773 GCF_056238645.1 Formosa sp. F44 | reverse complement strand
TGCAAAATCAGGATTGATTTATGATAAGAACTATAGAAGTATTTTAGTGAAAACAAACTAATAATTACTTGCTTTTTAACACAGTTCTTGGTTAGTTGCGTGGTTAAGCAACTAATTTAATAAACAAATACGAACCTGAGAAAATTCCGAAGGAATTTTCCAAATAAGCACTTGCCAAAGCAATTAATTATACACGGTGTTGTGCAACGTATTTTTTATTTAAAAGTCAATTATATTTAGATCTTCAATTCCGGTTTCATCTACTGTTATTATAAGATTTAGTTGATTTAGGGTTATATGATTGTCCATAATTTCAGACAAGAAGTTCCAACTTTTAGCATCAGGCACAAAAAATGAGTTAGGCAAACTCAAATCAGTTTTTGATTCGGAATAATATATAATAGTTTCAAATCCGTTTATATTCAGTTTTTCAGTTTTAAATTCAGTCGATTTTGATTTCAAACCATTAAATGAGACGTATGTTTTATAGTTTCCTTCGTTTAATTTCTCCGATTTAATATGCAATAAAACTTCTCCAGAATATTTATACATATTTAAAGAGTCTTTTTCAATTATGTGTTTTGCTATTTTTTCCGCAATCCTTTTTTCAATATCATCGGAATCCGTTTTTTCACAACCAATAATTCCAAATAATAATATTATGAGGATTTTTATTTTATTCATTTTAAATGGTTTTCATAGTTCGCTTGGATATGTTGCACAACGTTTATGTGTAAGGAACGTTGCGTGTTTGAGTACGAGGATTTTCTGAAGGAAAATCAGAAGCTAGCAAACAAAGCAACTACCAAACGGCTTAACTAAAATAAGCAATGTTTTTTACACGGTGTTGTATGCAGTTTTTTTAATTTCCATTTTTTGATTTCGGTCCAACAATTTGAATTTCGTCAGATTCCGTTACTGGTTTTTCCAAAACACTTTTTAAGTCTCTAATAACTTTGTCGGTTTTTTCTAAATCCACAATTTTTGGAAGTCCAATGTCAATGACGTTTGTCGTATTAGAAACTCTAAATCCGTTTCTGAATTTTTCTTTGATAAATCGATGTCCATTATCGATTGATAAAATTCTTATAAAGGTTTTATTGTCCGATTCAAAACGGAATATTCCTTGAGGATGAATGTCAGTCAGAATTACTTTATATCCGATTTCTTCAGAGTTTTGAGTTTTAAATTTAAAAATCAGAGTATTTTTATTTTCGACAAACTCAATATTATACTCATTTTCTTTGTCAGTCAAATTCTTGTAAGATTCAATTAGAGAATCCATTTTCATTTGATTTGTATTTTGGCTTTTTGCATTTCCGATAATCATTGTTATAAATGCAAAACACAATAAAATTTTTACTCTTTTCATATCAATTACTTACGTTTCTCAAATTGCATACAACGGTCTAGTGTATGATTTCGTTGTGTGTTTAAGCACTAAAGTTAGCAAATAAATCACAGATAGAAAGTCCGCGAGGACTTTCGTAAGTAGGCTATAACTAGCAATGAATTATACACATTGTTGTACACCGTTTTTTATTCAGTTATTTCTTTATTATTGTTTTTAAAAATCCAAACTCCTATCACTATTGTTAGCGAATATATCAAAACCCAAATTGTCTGTTCAGACCATCTTGTAATAAATCCGCTATCTACGATGAAAAATGTAATCCAAACCGATAGAAAGCTATAAATGGATAATAAAATCTTCTCGTTTAGGGTTGAGTATTTATTTTTCAAAAACCTTTTAATTAACCAAAATATTACCATTGCAGGAATTGACGAAAGAAAGCCTACAATAATCATTACAAATATTATTTCGTAAGAATTTAATATACTCGTAAAACTCGAATCATTTATAATAGCACCTAATATTAATGCTAATAAAAGAGGCGAAACGATTATTGTAAATAACCAAATTTTGATAACATATCTCATATATTATTCAGCTGGTATTTTATACTTTCCATCAATTAATTCCCAATTATTTTTCTTGCGGTCAAACACAAATCTCATATCTGGAACATAGCCATTTGTTCCGCCACAATCTAATGCAAAATCCGCTCTTTTAAATTTCAGTCCATTGTTGAAATGAATTCTCCGCTTTCCAGTAACATTTACAATTCCAAAATTCACGTCAACTGTATCAATTCCGATTATTTTGTGAGTCAGACGCAAAACCCGAATTGTCTTTTTTTCTTTAATTGACAAATCAATTAGTTCCTCATTGGTCAAAAACTTATATCGGTCAGATACGTTCAGTTTAGAAATCCGTTGTCCATTTTCATTAAGTTCAACATATTTCCAACCGCTCGAAAGCAAAAGGTCAAACCTATTATTTAATGAACTGACATAAATACTGTCCAACTCGCTTTTTTCAATCGAATTCAGTTCCGTTTCTTGNCCGTTGTCCATTTTCATTAAGTTCAACATATTTCCAACCGCTCGAAAGCAAAAGGTCAAACCTATTATTTAATGAACTGACATAAATACTGTCCAACTCGCTTTTTTCAATCGAATTCAGTTCCGTTTCTTGTCCAAATGACAAAAATCCGATAAATGTCAATATGATTACAAATGTTTTTCTCAAATGGTGTACAACGGTTTTGTGTATGGTTAGTTGCGTGGTTAAGCAACTAAGTTAATAAACATTTACGAACCCGTGAAAATTCCGCAGGAATTTTCGCAAGTAGGCACGTAAAAAGCAATTAATTATACACGTTGTTGTGTGTCTGTGCTTTTTACATTTTAGTTCCAATGTAATAAACCATTTTGTCTTTTGGTATTACAAAAATTAATTCCGTTCCAGTTGGGTCAGTTCCGTGACAATATATACTCCAAGGATAAACATAAACGCTTTCAGGGTTCAGTTCTTCCATTTTCGGAAACCAAGGAATTTGATATTGCCAACCATTTGCTAATTCCACTGCATCGTTTAATACTTTTGGCAAACTATCTAATCGATGCCAACCTTTACTATTTTGCAATTCCATTTCAGTCACATTTGAGATTTCAATTGCATAAGCGTCAAGATAATCGCCTGTGAATGAACGTCCAGATTCGTAACTGTTCAGCACTTTTTCAATTCTCTGGTCTCCAAGTTTGCACCAATTCAGCACGAATCTTACGTCAGATGTTGTCGCTTTGTTTTCGACAGTTTTATTTCCGATTGAAGTAGAGTAGGCGAGATAACCTAAAATCAGAATTACTCCAATTAATGATATTCCTCCCCAAATCGCGAGTGCATTTTTTCCTATTCTATATATTCTATTTTTCAAATAGTTAAATTTTCTACGGTTTGTTTGGGCATTGCACACAACGTTAAATATATGGCAAGTTGGGCAGAAAATAAGCGATTACTTTCGGTTTAGCCACAAGCCAAATCTTTTTATTTTGTTTTAATTTTTCTCTTTAATACCAAATCAAAAGATTTGGTGACTTTGCAAATAGATAATGACCTTTTGGTTAAACACTAATCGCCCAATTTGCTATATATAGTGTTGTACAACGTATTTTCATCATTTTTCGGTTGCTTTTTTAGCTCTTTCCATTAAGGATTCAGCCAACTCATACATTGAGCAACTTGCCTCGCTCATATTTCTTTTTCCTATTCGTTTTATTTCGGCATTGTCATTTTCCCAATCAATAACATAAACTACTTCTCGATATACTTCGTTTAACTCTTTGTAATTCAATCCGTCATTATTGTGTCCGAAATTTTCTTCGGTTTCTATTATTTTAATTGGGTTTTCGTTTTTTAAATAGATAGTTGTTCTTATTCGGCCATAGGAAAGTCCGATTTCTTCAACTATTTTGTGAATCAGTTTTTCATTCCGCCAAACTTTTAAAACTCCGCCACCATCTGTCGCAATTCCAGTCAGTTCAACCCAATCAAATTCAGTTTCCTTAAGAGTGGAATCCGATTCAATAGAATTCACTTCGTCATTAATTCGGTCAAGGTTATTTTCTTGTCCAAATGTTAAAAACCCGACTAAGGTTAATATGATTACAAATATTTTTCTCATATGTTGTACAACGGTGGGTGTATACGTTGTCTCGCAAATTTTGAATTGGCTGTGCGAGGCAAATTTAGCGAGATAGCGTATACACATTGTTACACACAGTTTTCTTTTTTTAAGGTTGTCCCCATATAATTTCTAAATTTTCGTCTTCGAATTTATCATATACTTGAAATATATCATTCTGTATTTTTAAAATAGGGGCTACGATATTCTTTCCACTTCTATATTGATTAGCTATGAAATAAGTTTCATTAATTTTTAATATTTTAATTTTTGAAAATTCGTACTTGCTCAAGTCTTTTACTTCTTTTATTTTTCCTGTACAGTAATATTTCCCTTCTTCGGTTATAACGACATGCCATTCAATTTTTTCTTCATTTATTTTATCCAGTATTTCCTTTTTGCATAGTAATTTCGTAGGGATTATTTTTCTCAGATAGTTCGTTTTCTTTTCCTCTTTATCACTTCTATTTATTTGAATATCTTTAGTTTCATTCAACAATTCTATTCTGCCCAAATTTGGTTCTGAATCATTCCCAATTTTATTTTTTTTAGTTATTTGAGCAGAATCAATAATCTGGTTTAAGTCATATAAATAAATTCTGTCGTTTTTTATTTCTACAATTTGATGATTGGCGATTTTATTATTTTTTAAATTACCTAACCAAAGCCCTTGGTATTTCTCCAAGGATATTAAAGCTTTACATGAATAGAAAAAGACAAATAAAATTATTAGGTTTTTGCTTGTTGCCAATTTTGTTTTCTTTCGTTTTAACTTAACCATTTTTTATGATTCTGTGAATTCTTTCTTCTAATTGTGTGTAACGTGTTTGTATATGGTTTGTTGCGTGATTAAGCAACTAAGTTAACAAATAAAAACCGAATAGAAAATCCGCGAGGATTTTCGTAAGTAGGCTAGAACCAGCAATAAATTATATACAGTGTTGCCCACAGTATTTTATTCCGTTTTCAAATATTTTTCGATTTCCGATTTCTTTTTTAAGTCAATTACTTCTTCACTTGCAAAATCTACCATTATCATATCATATTCTTCTCCGATAGCATTTAATCCATCAGCGATTTTCGTTTTTTGTATGCTTTTCCAATCGTAAGTTGAAAACCAAATATGTTCTATTTTGTTATTTTCTCCATCATAGAATATTGCACTTGAGTAACTTCCAAACGCTTTGGTTTTAGAATTTTCTATAATCTGTGGTTCTCCAATTCCAGCATAAGTCAGTTTTGGGTATTTTTTAATTCCGACAGAGTTTAATAATTCCACAAAATCATTTTCGTTAATTTCGAGTTGTTTAGTTTCGATTGGTTTTTCTTTAATCGCTGTAATTTCTGAAAATCCATTTCCGTCAGAATGTTTTTCCGCAAACTCCGATATTCTTCCAGTTTCTTTTAGGGCATATTCTAAATTTTTAGAAGACATTATTTCAACCATTAAATAATCGTCTTCCCAAAGAAGCATCGAATTTTCGTCCGATGACTTTTTTTGAGAGCAACTAATTCCAAATAGTGCTAAAATTCCCATTATTAACGGTTTTTTCATATTGTGGGCAACGTGTTTGTATATGATTTGTTGCGTGTTTTAAGCAACTAATTTAGTAAATTTTTACTGACCAAGAAAGTCCGCGAGGACTTTCGAAAGTAGGCAAGAAGCCAGCAATAAATTATATACGGTGTTGTAACCAGTTTTTTATTTTTCCTTTCTTAACTCAAATGGTTCTTTTCGGTTTAAACAAAACTGTGAATTTGGATTGTTTCCTTCAAGTTTTTCTTGTTCTTCAAACCATTCCTTATTTTCCTCAAAAAATTCATTTGCTTTTTCCCATTTATCTTGAATTATATAAAAATCAATAATTGATTCAAAATGTCTGATTGGATTTTCCTTTAATTTATTAATCGCAGAATCTATTGTTTCGTAATGTTGGAAGAATTCTTTTCCAGATGTTTCGAAGTTTTTATTTATACTTTTCATAACTTTATCATTGTCATCTTTCACAAGGTCGTACCAACCTGAATAGTAAAATTCTTTGTTCCAGTTTTCAATGTAGTCAACCCTTGTTCCATCTATAGCTCTCTCCCAATTCTTCTCAAGATTATAGAATTTTGTTTCCCATTTTCTATATTTTGGTGAAATAACGTGCAAAACTATATCAAATTCTACGCTTAAATTTCCGTCATTATATTTTCTTCCATACCAATGAATTACGAATTGAAAAAAATCATTTCTCTTTTTAAATTCCTGTTGTGATTTAAGATATTTAAAACCATTTTTTTCAAGCGAAGGAAACGTAAACTCTAAAAATAGTTTAGTTATTCTTTCCATTGGTTTTAGTTCAGAATAAAGATGTAAAGGTTTTCTTTTAAATATCTTAAAACTCATATTTTATTCTTGATTTTGAGGTTTTTCTCAAATTGGTTACAACGGTCTCGTATAAGATTAGTTGCGTGGTTTAAGCACCTAATTTAGCAAATAAAAACCGAATAGAAAATCCGCGAGGATTTTCGTAAGTAGGCTAGAACCAAGCAATTAATTTTATACATTGTTAGGCAAAGTATTTTTTATGTTTATAGAAACTTGTCTTAATATTTCTCTTACAGCTTTGTAATTCTTTTTTTCTAGAAACTTATAAGTTTCATATTTTAACAAGAATTTATTTTCTACTTTACTGTAAACTAAATTTTTGTTATTCTTTTTAAAATTTATTTTCTTTTGCTCTAATCTATTGAACTCTTTTGTTATTTCCTTTTTATCTACATCTATTACAGAGCATCTATGTGAATCATCATTTCGGATTTCACGTATTTTAGTTAATTCCTGTTTATAGGATTTCTTCTTATCAAAGTAAAATTCTTTTTCGTACAAATAAATAAGAACATTAATGTTTAAATCACTTATTTTTTTAAATCCTTTTGTTTTTTCTATTGTTTTATATCGACTTTTAAAGTTAGGATTGTTTATTAATAAATAATTTAGCAATAATTCAATATTATCAAATTTAGACCAATAATAATAATTTACTAAATTTTCAATTTGGTGAAAAGCAGATGTACAGAATGAAATGAATTTATCTTTATCAGTTAAGTTTTCAGTCAATAGAAATCTTTCCATTTTATGATTATCTTCAATTAAACGTTTCTTAACGGCATCATTTTTTATGAAATTATAATCAATTAAATTATTTAACAAACTAAATTTTTCAGTCAATTTAATTGAAACGTTATTGTCATTCCCTTTAATTTGTTTTATAAATGAAATATGACCTAATAAAACTTCTTTGAATGGATAATCTACTTTTTCAGTGGGTTGATGTTTTTTAAAGACCTTGATTGCATATTCAAGTCCTCCTTTTTCCCAATTATTAAGCATTGCTCTAACCTTTTGAAGATACTCACGTTTTATATTTAACTTTTTATTTACAATCAAACCAGTTACTTGTTGTCTATCTGTCGATTTATGTAATCTAGTTTTATCTTCGTTTACAATAAAGTTTTCTTCTTTAATTATTTTAGAAACTTGCTTAATGAAAATATGTTTTAAAATATTTTTGTTACTTGAAAAAGTAATATCATCTGCATATCTTGTATATTTTATATTTTTCTTTAAACTGATTTTAGTAAGTTTTCTATCTAATTTTTGAGTAACAATATTTGATAAAATTGGTGAAGTTGGTGCTCCTTGAGGTAGTTGGTCTTTATGCGTACAAAGATTTGCAATTATAAATGCAATTGGCTCTCTTTCGTTTTTAAGATTAAAAGGGTTTAATTCTAAAACGACTTTAACTCTTCTAAAATTTATTGAGGGAAAGAAATCTTTTAAATCTAGGTTTAAAACATATTCTTTTCCTATATGTGGCGTAGCATTTCGTATTATTCCTTTACCAAACAAAAATCCATTAGAACTATAATGTGCATATGGCTCGAAAACTAGTTGAAGTAAATAATTGATTAGTTTTTGTACTCTTTTTAATATTTCATCTGGTGTTTTAATTATTCGCTTTCCACCATTTTTTTTGGGAATATTAAACTCTAAATATCTTTTATCTTTTGTCTTCGATATATGAAATAACTGTTTTGAATTTATCGAATTAAATGCATTTTTATCTTTTAAATTATCATTGTTTTTTTCAATGAAATTTAAAAGTGAAACAAATTCATTTACAGAATTCATTTCATTAAATTTTTGAATTACTTTTTTTCGAGAGTTTTCATCTAAAAAGATACCAGACATATTCTCTTGTGTATGAACTTTGTTAAGTTATATATCATAAATAAATTAAAAAGAATTAAAAGTGATATTATCTTAAATATTATAGTATGATTCAAAATATATTAAAGTATAAATATATAAGTATTATAAAAATTAAGAATTTAAAAGATATAAAAAATTAAAATTAATCTAAAAGATGCAACTTCATTTATATCCTCACTTTAGAATTGACATTTCGATATCGTAATGCATAATCAATATTCTGGTATCTATAGTATTTCTGTTTTTTTAGATGATTTTGGTTATATTTTGCCTAACGTGTTTGTGTATGATTTCGTTACGGGAAAATCCAGCGGATTTTTCCGATTAAGAACGAAAGATAGCAAAAATGAATGGAATTTCCGAGAGGAAATTCCGCCGTAATGAATTATACACGTTGTTAGCTTTTAGTGCTTTTATAATTCATTCCGTTTTTTGTTTTTCGGACAGCATTTTAATCCAATTTCTTAAATTTCTGTTTTTAGTTCATTTCACAAACTAGCTCAAATTCCGACCGTTTTTTAATTCAGGTTTGAGTGAGTAATTCCAGCGTTATTATTCCAGTTCTGATTGCGCAAACAAGCTAAAAAGTCAACCGTAATTCAATTCAGAGTTTGAGTAAGGAATTCCGCTGTTGTATTTCATTCCACGTTTGAGTGATAATTCCGAAAATTTTCAAAATTCCGCACACAGTTTTTCTGATTTATCTACCTTAAAATTCTAAAAAAAAAATCGAAAAATAAACCAGGCTTTTTTTCAAACCGTAAACTTGCTACAGCATTAAAGCTAACGTGTTTGTGTATGGTTAGTTGCGTGGTTAGGCAACTAAGTTAGCAAACTTTTACGAACCCGAGAAAATTCCGCAGGAATTTTCGCAAGTAAGCACGTAAAAAGCAATTAATTATACACGGTGTTACCACACGTTTTTATTTCGGAATGTAGAATTTTTTGTGTCCTATCCAATTTCTTAAAAACTCTTTATCGGCTAAATGCGTGAACCAAGTTTGGTCATTTCCAGTTTTATATTCCAATTCAATTATTTTTCCACCAACTTCCGTAACGAATTTTTTTATTTTATCTTTATTTTCGGTCAACTCTGGGTCAATTGCAGAAGAAAAGTCAACTAAACCACTTTCTATTTCTAAAATTTCTGACATTAATTCCGAAATGAATTTATGTCCATATTTTTCGTTAGTCCAAGCCATAAATCCAATGTAACATTTTGGAACATAACCAATCTTTTTTAAAAATTCCGCTTTTGATTCCGCGTCAAAATCTTCGTCATCATCAGCATCAGAGTAATAAATTCGGAATGAGTATTTTTCTTCGTTGTATTCAACTTCTAATTCATAATCTAACTCGCTTTCCAGTTCAAATTTACCGTGGGATTCAATAGTTTTTTTAATCCGATTAGTCGATTCCACAGATAGATATTCTTTAAAATAAATCAGATTTGTAAATCCTCCCATAATGATTCTTCAAATGTGTGGTAACGGTCTTGTGTATGAAATGTAGCGTATAAATAAACGCTAACTTTTCGGATTTAGCACGAGCCGAATTTTTTATTTTTATGTTTAATTTTCTTTTCTAAATATAACCAAATAAAAAATTTGGCGTACTTTGTAAATATACAAAAACCTCTCGGAAAGCCTATATTAGCTATGTTTTATACACGTTGTTGTAAGTAGTGCTTTTCACGTTCTGCTTGTTTTTCCAATGTTTCTTATTTAGTTCTGATTGTGCGTTGGCAAGACATACTCTTTTGCGATTTTTGGCGTAGCGTTGGCTGATGCGAATTGCAAATGTGTATGGCTTTAAGCGTTGGCATTTTCCACTAAATCAATTTCTTTTTCTGTCAATTCATATAATTCTGCAACTAAATTATCAATTCTATTTTCGATATTTTTTAATTCTGTTTTCAAAGCGTTAGTTTCAGTTTTATTGTTCTCAAAAATTTCTAACCATTCCATTTCTTCTGTTTTGGTTAAAGAATCTCGTTTAATTTTTTTGAATGCTTTGTTCAATTCTGATATGAAATCCGAAAAATCCAAGTCAAACCAATTATCAAGTTTTCTTGTTAATAAAATTGATGTTGATTTTAATAAATAGTTTCTGAATCTTTTATCCGATTCTTTTAGTTTGTTTCCAGCAATTAGTGCTCTATCTACTTCTGCGTTTATTAATTCTTGCTCTTTTTTGTTTCCAATTTTTAAGGGAATTGGATTTAGATTAACTCCTTTTACTTGTGCGAATGCTCGACCACGTTCACCGACTATCTTTTGATAGTAAAAGTTAATTGTGCTTGAATTTAAAAGAGCTAAAAGATATTCAAGACTAACTTTTTTGTCCGTTGGAACTATTACAAAGACGCTTTTCCAAGCATATAGTCTTGATGTATCAATTGTTCCGATAATTCTATCTCCAGTTTGACGAATAATTATTTTTTTAGGACAGTCAAAAAGTCTTTCTTCTCTTGCTCTGTGTAGTAGTTTTTTATCATATTCTACATATTTTGGGTCGCTTTCAAAGTCCAATCTATATTTATGAAAATTACGACCTCTTACCATTGGTTTACTAATTTCACTAATTGGAACTTCATTAATATAATTAGGTTTGCACTCTATACCAATTTTCAATTCGCAGAGTTCTTTCAATGGAACACCAAGTTTTTCCATTTTTTTCATTAGAGACTTTTCAGTTGGTGTTATTTGGATATTAAATGCAAAAAATTGATTTTCTATAAATTCATCTTGATTACATTCTTCAAAGGGAATATCAAAATCAGTTCTTTTTGGTCTAAATAAAAATTTGACTTTATTTTTTTGAGTAACCTTAATTGAATATGTTATTACAGTTGTTGGAACAACTGCATCTTCAAACGCATCATAACCAACATCAATAATTGTGTTTATAGTTGTCTCTTTTAGTAATAACTCTCTTAACTTTCTTCCAAACTTTTGAAGTAAAATATTATTAGGAATTATTAAACCACATTCTCCTGAAGTTTTCATAAGGTCAAGACTTAACTCCATAAAATAGATATATGTATCAAAGTCGCCTTCCATTGTTTGGTATTTACTTCTGATATATTCCTTCTCCAAGTCATTTAAGCTTGCTCCATAAGGTGGATTACCTATGATAACATCAAAACCGCCTTTTGCAAATACTTCTGGAAATTGTTTTTTCCAATTGAAGGCTTTGTCTTTTGCAATATTTCTGTCGTCAACAAGACTATTACCGCATTTTATATTGTTATTTAAAGAGGTTAGTTTTCTTCCTTTTTGTGCAGTTCTTAACCACAATGAAAGTTTTGCAATGTCGACACTTTCCTCGTTTATATCAACACCGTAAATATTATTTTCCAAAATTGAATTTTCAACTTCACTTAAAATCATTGCATCTCCGAAAAGTTTTGCTTGCAATTCATCAATATAGCTGTGTTCTGCAATCAAAAACTCTAACGATTGATTTAAGAAAGCACCACTACCACAAGCTGGGTCACAGATTGTAATTTGTAAAAGCCATTTCCTGTAATCTTCTAACTTTTGGGTAAGTTTTTTTAGCGTAGCTTTTTTTCTTCCCTTACGTTCCTTCTCGTATTCATCTTCTTGAATATCAAGTTCTAATTTCTTTTCTTCACAAAGTTTACCTACTGTATTATCTACAATGAACTTGGTAATATACTTGGGTGTGTAAAATACACCATCTTTTTTTCTTTTAGTTCTTTTGGTTTCAGGTTCAACGTCTTGAATTTCTGCCTGAATTTCATCAATATCATTTAATGAATGCTCAAAAATGTGTCCAAGTATATTTACACTTACTTCACTCTCAAAATCGTAATTACTTAATTTAACTGTGTGTTTATGAAGTAAGTCATCGTCTATTTTGATGTTATCTAAAACATCATCTGGTGCAAATAAACCTCCATTATAAGCGAAAATATCGTGTTGTTGCCCTTTGTGTCCAGTATTCATATAGCCGAAATATTTTCGAAATCGGTCATACAAAGGAAAATACTCATCGTATTTATCTTTTAAATCTGTCCATTGGTTTACAATTGAACGAATAGAATTTGGCGGAAGTAATAATCTGTCTTCTGCAAAGAAGATGAATAAAAAACGGTCAAGTAACTTCTGTGTTTTCTTGAATAAAGTTAGTTTGTCGTATTGAGGATTTTCCTTTTGAATGCTGTCAAAAACCTCATTTCTGAAAGATGCGTAATCTTTGTAAAGTTCTTTTGTTATTTTTTCCTCTTGCGTTAAGGATTCATCCTTAATTTTTTTTGGAATATCTTTTAAAAGATATGCAGACGAAAGGCAAAGCCAAAGTATTTCAAAACGTTCTTTTGTTAATTGAAATAGATTAAATTCCTCAAAATCTACTGCGTTGTCGATATAAAAACGCAACTTCTCAAAGTTGGAAGTAATTACATAATTACAACCAGGTTGGTTGTTTTTATATCCAAATGCTTGGGTTTCTACTTTACTTAAATCGGTTGTGTTTGTTCCTTTTAGCTCAATTACTGCGAGTGCTTTTTCGCCTTTTAGAATTGCTCCATCAGTCTTTTTTGAGCCTTTTATGTTTTTTAATTCCGTTGTCAGATTAAAGTCAGGCGTTGGGTTTTTTGTATAGCCCAAAACATTCACGAAAAGGTCAATCAGAAATTCGCCTTGGTATTGTTCCTCTTTGGAATTTCTTATGTTTTCTTGAATGGTCGGATTGTGGAAATGGCTTGTAAATCGCTCGTATGCTTGAGTAACTTTTTCGGACTCCAATCCTTTTAAATATTTGTTTAGAACAGAGTTCTGAAATAAGCTCATAAAATTTTAATCTTTTTTCTCAAATTTAATATTATTCCGAGCGTTGGCAAGAAACAGCTCTTTTATTTTTTCAGCGTTGGCTTTCGTGTCGGCAAAAAAATAAATGTGCTGTTTGAGCGTTGGCTTTTTTAGTTCAAATGTTCAATTTTAGCACGATTTCCGCATTACTTACAACGTAGGGATAAATACACTGGTGTATTTATATCCTTTATATCTATTTCAAATATAGCAAATAAATGCTTACAAGTCCATTGGGTTTTTAATAGCCTCAAAGCTACTTTTTGCAACGTGAGTGTATATCTCTGTGGTTTTACTAGAATTATGTCCCAATAACAATTGTATATATCTTAAATCTGTGCCGTTCTCTAGTAAATGAGTGGCAAAGCTATGTCTGAGGGTGTGTGGTGTTATGTTTTTTTTAATGCCCGCTTTTATCGTCGCATTTTTAATAATTTTACTAATGCTGGCTGCACTATATTTTTGAGATTCTTGCCCTTCAAATAAATAAACTTTGGGTGTGTATGCCTTGTAATAAATTCTTAGATCGTCAAGTACTTTATTAGATAATAAGGAATATCTGTCTTTTCCGCCTTTTGCGTCGCAAACCTTTATAAGCATGCGCTCGCTTTCAATATCTTTAAGCTTTAAATGTAATAACTCACTTCTTCTTAAACCGGCAGAATATATTACACTAATTATACAACGGTGCTTAATATTATTAGTGTGTTCAATGAGTTTTATAACCTCAGATTTAGCCAAAACTACTGGTAACTTTTTCTTCTTTCTTGGTCGCTCTATACCGTAAAACCTATTAGGCATTCCTAAAACAATTTCATAATAAAATTTAATACTATTAATGGCTTGATTTACATAGGCATCAGAATAATTTTTATCCATTACCCATTGTATATAAGCTCTAATATCCATTTCATTTAAAGCATCAATATCTTGAGTATTATAATGGTTAAGAAATTTTTCAAAACAATTAACATAGGTTTTTACGGTGTTGTTAGAGTACTTTTTTATTCTAAGCTTTTGTATATAAGAGTCGGGGCACGTAATAGTATTTGGGGCGTGTTCTCGTTTATTTATCCATTCAGAATTATGAGCTTCGTCTAATTGCTTCGACTTGTTTATTTCGAAAAAATATTTGCAATTTACCCAAGCAACACCTTTAAATAAAATAAATATCTTATCCAGGTTTTGTTTTGTATTTGGTATATAGTGCATATTAAATTCTTCACTCCATAACACGGCAGGCAATTCTTTAATTAATGCATTTAGCACTTTGTTGAAATAAAATTTTAAACCAATGTACTTTTTCTGATTAATATAAAGATGATGTAACGTGATATTGGATTTATATACCATGATTTATCTAATGTTTTGAAATAAAATTACTTAAAAACAAATTCTAAATCGTATATTAAGCGTGTAGTATTCGTTTAATATATAGGTAATTATGAAAAACGAGGAAGAGAATAAATGTAAGGCATGTGGAGCGGTTTTATTAGGGCGATCAGATAAACGGTTCTGTGATATACATTGTAAAAGTTCGTTTCATTATAAAAAGTCGTTAACAGAAGCACCTCGATTTTATAATAAAGTAGATAATCAACTAAAACAAAATCGACGGCTATTAAAAAATTATAATAAATCAGGAAAAGCCATTATTAGAAAAGATCTACTAATAGAAGAAGGTTTTAATCCAAATTACTTTACACACTACTGGAAAAACACTAAAGGCGATGTTTATTTGTTTGTATACGAATACGGATTTTTAATAAAGGTAGAGCATACCGTCGAGAAATATATTTTAATTAAGTGGCAGGAATATATGGAGAAGTAACAGGTGTATTTTAAGAATAAAATGTATTCGCCAAATCAAATTCATTTAACTATAATCAATCCCTACTGTAATTCCGTTTTATTTACAAAACAGCTCCAATTAAAATATAGAATTACAATTATAAATTTGTTTTTTCAATCGGCATTTCAGAAACTACGGTAAGTATACATAATTAGTATTTATAAGTCTTAATTGTGCTCATAATTCCAAGACCAAGGCCTACAAACGTGTTATTGAATTAGTAAATTAATCGACTGTTTTGTTTATAAATGATTTTTAAAATCCTGTTTACATGCTCAAAGCATAAAAAATGAGGTAAGATATTTAAATTGCTTACTTTTTATTTAGATTTGATTCCCTAATTTAATTAAAATAGCAGTGCACAAGACAAAAGAGATTCATACTTTGTCCCTAAAATCGTATAAAGATGTTTTTGATGCATTATATACTTCGCTATGTCTTTTTGCCGAAAATTATGTCGATAATTTGGATGTTGCAAAAGATATAGTGCAAGATGTGTTTATAAAGATTTGGGAAGATAAAATTGAATTTAAAAGCGAGATTGCAGTAAAATCTTATTTGTATACTTCGGTTAAAAATAAATCATTAGATTTTTTAAAAAGCAAACGCTTTAAAACAACAGAACATATGTCTGTTGTCGATATCGATAATTTAAGTAAAGATTCTTTTTATTTAAAAGAAGTGGTAATCGAGGAAGCTTCATCTAAAATCGAAGTCGCTATAAATACACTGCCCAATAAGTGCGCTCAAATTATTAGGTTAAGTATAAAAGACCTTTCAAATGCCGAAATTGCGCAACATCTTAATATTTCCATAAATACGGTTAAAGCTCAGAAAAAAATCGCCTATAAAAGGTTAAGACCACTGCTTAAAAACTACTTTGTTTTATTGGCATTTGTTTTCGACACTAACAATTAAAAACAGATTATTTTATTCCATATTAATCAGTCTAAAATGTTAATATTTTACATCTTGGTTAAATAAAAATATTTTTTTTTAACCCTTTCGTAACATTTTGTCGTCTTAGGTGTAAATAGTAACACAATTAATGATAAAGTTTAATAGAATCTTAATACTAGCAAAGCAGATTGCTATGTCATTATTAAGTGATGAAAAGCCAAAAGCATTGGAGTCTTCAGATATATTTTCGGAACAAGAAAAAGAAGATATTCATAAAAGACTTACAGACGAATCTGCAATAGCATCTCGATTATATTTGAAATCGAAGATTGATGCCAAAGCCGATTGGAACATTCTAAAATCGAAGTTGGTTGTCCCTAAAAAAACGTATTACTGGCATTATGCCGCGGCTGCCGCAGTTGTATTAGGTTTACTTACTACTACATATGTATTAAAAGATAATAGTGTAAGGGAAAATATTAATACACCTATAATTGTAAACAATCAAATTGAACCTGGTATAGATAAAGCCATTTTAACATTAGAAAGTGGCGAAACCGTAGCACTTGTAAAAGATGTTAAGTACGCTGCCCAAAATGTAGTAACCAACGGAGAAGAACTTGTTTATCAGGACACAGATAGTACCCATACTACACAACAAGAAATTGCCTATAATTATTTAACCATTCCAAGAGGAGGGCAATTCCAAGTTACCCTGGCCGATGGAACCCACGTCTGGCTAAATTCGGAATCAGAATTAAAATATCCAGTTCATTTTATAAAAGGACAACCACGTATTGTAGAACTGGTGTATGGCGAAGCATATTTTGATGTATCTCCTAGCACAAAACATAACGGAGCAACGTTTCAGGTTTTAAATAAGCAACAAACTATAGAAGTAATTGGTACAGAATTTAATCTTAAAGCCTACAAGGAAGAGGTTAATGTATATACAACTCTGGTAGAAGGGAAGGTAATGGTGCGCTCTGGACAACACATACAGAATTTAATACCTAACCAGCAATCTAAATTAAATATAGAAACCAATGCATTAGCCATAACAGATATAGATGTTTATAATGAAATAGCATGGAAAGAAGGTATTTTTAATTTTGAAAATAAACCTCTTAAAGATATCATGACGGTGCTTTCTAGATGGTATGATATCGATGTTACATTTGAGAAGAAAGATCTAGAAACTCAGAAATTTATAGGGTCGCTAAAAAAGAATTATAGTATAGAAAGTATCCTAACCATTTTTCAATCTGCCGACATTATAAATTCTTTTGAAATTAATAAGAATTCGGTAATTATAAAATAACGCTAAGGTCTTTACAAGACCAGAAGTGTGACCATAAAAAAGGAGAGATAGTTTAAACCGCCAAGCTCAAGACCATCTCTCCGTAATACAATATCAATCAATTAAAAAAGGTTTAATTAACTAATAATTTACAAATTAATGAAATTTAAATTAATTAGTGCCTCTTCTGTATTCAGGATAGGTATCTTAAACTGTATTATGCGAATATTTATATTCTTGTTTTGTGCTACAATGTTTAGTTCTAACCATGTACGCTCCCAAAATGCTAAAATTAATATTGATGAAGACAAAGTCGTAACTGTCGATGAAGTCTTTAAAATTATTAGAGCACAATCGAGTGATTATATGTTTATTTACCCCGAAAAATTATTTGCTTCTTTTCCTAAAGTGCAATTAAAAAAGGGGATTATTAAAGTGGATAAACTTTTAGATTTAGCCTTATCCAATGGAAATGTAAACATTACAATTACCGATAATAACATCATCCTGATTAAAGAAAAACCTGTAGACCAAAAACGGTCCCGTTTAAATGATAAGGTAGTTATAAAAGGACGGGTGGTCGATGTGAATCAGCAACCTTTAGCAGATGTAAGTATTATTATAGCAGATTTAAATACCGGGACATTTACAAATATAGATGGTGAGTTTTCTATGGAATTGCCTCATGAAAATTTTCATATTAAATTAAGTCTTATTGGGTATAAAGCAGAACAAATAGATCTAGCCTCAATTTCAGATTTATCTAATATTACAATTACTCTAAAAGAAGATTTATTAAGCTTAGATGCCGTGGTTGTAACGGCCAAGAAAACAGAAAGTAGGGAAGGAACATCGACTTATAAAATAGAAAGTCAGGCTATTAAACAGGTTCAGGCCATGAATTTATCAGATGTACTAAGCTTACTACCTGGTAACAAAACAGAGCAAGTCAATCTAACAAATCCTAAACAAGCCAATATACGTAGTGCTGTAACCTCAGATGCGAATGCCTTCGGGACCGCCATTATTATAGATGGTGCCGCAATTAGTACAGATGCCAATATGCAAACCAAAAACTCCTCGTCTTTAGATGGCGGAAAAGCTGTTGTAGCTGGTGGTGTGGATTTAAGAAATATAACCTTGGCCAATGTAGAATCTGTAGAGGTTATTGCGGGTGTCGCTTCTCCAAAATATGGAAACTTATCTTCAGGAGGTGTCTTGGTAAAAAGTAAAGTAGGGAAGTCGCCTTACATAGTATCGGCAAATGTATCGTCTACAAACTATCAAACATCTGTAGCCAAAGGTTATGAGTTAAATGATTATGGGGTTTTAAACTCAGATTTTTCATTCGCGTATTCTTCTGGGTCACCTACAGAACGAAAATTATTTTATAAAAGTTTCAATCTAGGTTTACGTTGGAAACTTCCTGTTTTCGAAGGTTTAGATTGGAATCATTTTACAGCGTTAAGAATTGGTCATTCAGACGATGGAAATAGACACGAACCCGAAGAGGTGTATAAAAATGAAGCAGATGTAAAAAGCACCTCTTATCAATTAACCTTTTCTGGAGATTTCCCGTCGGCTATTTTAGGAAAGATTAATTATAACCTGAGCGGGAGCATGGTTAACCAGCATTCGTTTTACGATAGTTATATACTTAATGGGCCTTATCCAATTATTGAAGCCATAGAAAGCGGAACGTATAATACCACGTACACGCCAAATGCATTTAACCAGACAAGAGATATTAAAGGAAGACCTGTAAACTTTAATGCTAGGGTAGATGCTTCTCAATACTTACACTTAGAAGACTTCGATTTTAGTTTCGAAACAGGGTTACAGTATACGTTGGATGATAATACGGGAAGCGGACGTGTGGCTACTGGGAATATTGCACACACTCAGGATATTGCAGGGAGCAGATCGGCTACTTTCGAAAAAATTCCAGCCTCTAAAACTTTTTCTGCCTATCACCAAACCATTATTAAAAGGTATGGAGCATCTTCAAAGCAACAACTTAATTTAGGAATTCGATACGATAATATGTTAGAGCGCTATAATTTATGGTCGCCACGTATGTCTTTTTCTACTAAGCATAACGATTTTACCGCCAGAGCCGCTTGGGGTGTGTCTTATAAAGCACCGGCTATGGTGCAATTATATCCAGGCCGATCGTATATAGATTATATTAATTTTCAATACTATGCCGAAAATCCGGCCGAGCGTTTAGCTGTAGTAACTACCTATGTTTATCAGCCTACCAACGAGCATTTAAAACCTAATTATTCCGATTTAAAGGAAGTAGGATTCGACTGGTCTCCAGATTTTATGAATCTGCATTTCACGTATTTTAAAAAGGATTTACGTCGCGGTATAAATTCTACACAAGAATTGTTATTACTGCCTAAATCTATTTATGAAGTGGTTAGTGCCGAAGAAGGCGTGCAACCAAACGTACAGCCTACAGGCGAAGTCTATAACATTCCTAGAACCGTAAATGTTATGAAAAATAACTATTACGAATCTACCGATGGTGTAGAAGTTACAATTAGTCCGAAAAGAATAAAAGCAACCAACACCGAGTTTAATTTTAGATATAGCTATTTAGAAACCGTAGTTACAGATCGTGGTTTTAGCATAGATAAATCGTCTTATGTGGTGGGCGACAATTCGGTACGATACGGTGTTTACGATAACGCGTTAACAAAAGCCATTAGAAGCTTCGGGACCTTAACTTTAATACAGCATATTCCGTCGTTAAGATTTGTATTAACGCTGTCTGCCGAATTGAATTTTAAAGAAAGTCGAGAGTATATAGGTACTAGCTTATATCCGTTTGCTTATTACGATACCGATGGAAATTATAACGAAATACCATTTGAAAATAGAACAGATCCAGAATTTGCAGATTTAAAGAAAGACGAAAATACATTCACCACGGAAGAAACACCGTTCTACAGTAATTTTAATTTACAAATACGTAAGGAAACAAAGCAAGGACATTCTTTTAGCTTTTTCGCTAATAATGCCCCTTGGCACAATCCAACATACGAGTATTTAGGAAGTAGAAGAACGTTAAATAATAAAATATCAGTAGGATTTAATGTCACCATATTAATTAATAACAAATCAAATCAATAACAATGAAAGACACAATTTTAAACAAGGTAAAATCAGCAAAATTATTAGCAATTCTGTTGTTAGCAGTAGTATCGGTTAGTTGTAGTGACGACGATGAAGTCGCAAATTTAGGTAATTTACAGGTGCAATTAGAGCTTGCTAGCGGCCTTGGAGACATTGCACTAGAAGATGTAGAGGTTAGCATAACAAATACGGTAGACAATTCTAGTTTTAACTTAAGTACAGATGCGTCTGGTGCAGCAACATTTTCAAATATTTCTGTGGGAACGTATACCGTAATTGCGACACAAGCTACCGATGATTATACCTTAAGTGGTACAGCAAACAATGTGGTCGTTTCCAGACAAGAAACAGTAGTGTCTACAGTTGTGGTTAATGCAAACAATTCTGATGGAGGCTTAGTGATTAAAGAAGTGTATTCTGCAGGATCTGGTTATATCACACTTTTTAAAGATTCTTTTATCGAAATCTTTAATAATTCTTCTGAAACATTATACGCAGATGGAATGTATATATCTAATATTTTTGGAGATACAGGAATGTCTGGAGATACCCCATTAGCTTCTGTTTTAACAGATAGTGAATACGTGTATACAGACGTGATGAGCCAAATTCCAGGTAACGGAGAAGATTATCCAGTAGAGCCAGGAAAGAGTATTGTAATTGCATTAAATGCTATAGATTATAAAGAAGGAAACCCAAGTCCAGACGGCCAATTAAATAATACAGACGCTACTTTAGAGCACTATTCTGTAGATTGGTTAGAGTCGCAAGGACGTGCTGGTAACTCGTTTTTCGAATTAGATAATCCGTCTGTGCCTAACATGACAAATATTTATATGTTTAACGAAACGAACTTCTTCAGATTAATAACAGCTTCTGCAAGTGTTGTTTTAGTAAGTAGTGAAGCTACATTTACAGACTCAGGTATTGTAGATTATACAGAAGCAGGTTCTACAAGTACATTTAAATTAATGCGTATTCCAGCAGATTTAGTCGTAGATGCTGTAGATATTTTAGATAATTCTGGAGCTTCAGAATTTAAACGTATACCAAGTGCTTTAGATGCTGGTTTTACATTTGTAAATGCAGATGGAGCGATTTCTTACACAGGATTAAGTTCTAGAAGAAAGGTAGATGAAATAGCTTCAGACCGTTTCGGAAGAACTATTTTAATAGATACAAATAATTCAACTGTAGATTTTGAAGCTATAGATTTCCCAGATAAATATGGTTACAATAACTAAAAAAATAAACCATTTAAAAATAGAGAGAATGTTATTCGCATTCTCTTTATTTTTAGTTGGGTTTAATGCATCGTCTCAAACAATATCTAATATAAATAACTTAACTGTTATAGAGAGAGACTTTCAATTTCAAATGTTTGAAAATAGGTATTTCGATATCCCATCTTTAATCAATCAAGCTAACCTTCAAAAATTTTCTTACGGACAAGCAAATTACTTGTATTCTGAAGGGGAATTAAGACATCCTCAAGACTACAAAAAACAAAATGGTTTGTATTTAGAAACTGCTTCCTTATCTGCTGTACAAAACTCAAATTGGACCTTATACGGTAGTTTGGAATATTTAAATACAAGATTGGAAGATGTAGAGAATAATTTAACTTATGGGATTACAGAGTATAGCTCGCCATATTATTTCTTTCAAGAAACTAATGGCGTTTGGAATCATCAGGATTATAATTTTGAAGCTAGTGCGGCAAATAAATTAAATTCAAAACTAACATTAGGGGGCTATATTAATTACGATACTAATTTTTATTTCAGAAAAACAGATACAAGAAATGAACTTACTGCTTTAAAAATTCTTACTAAACTCTCTTTAAGTTATCAGCTTAATCCAAAGCATGTCTTAAGTGTAGCTCTAAGTAACGAGTATTTTAAAACAGATTCTGAACTCGGGAATAAGTTCCCTGAAAATAATACGGCAACAACAGCCAATTATTATTTAAATACAGGCTTAGGATCATACATAAAAAATATTGATAATGGTTTTAGAACCAAACGAAATATACCGGAACTACAATTTAGTTGGATCACTACACAGGGGGATTGGGACTTATCTATAAGCAGTGGTACTAAATATGGTTTAGAGCGGTGGATAGATAAAAACATAGTTAATCTTGGAGAAAACGATGAACTTACCAAGTATAGTTTTCTTAAAGAAAGCGTTAAGGTATTTTACAATAAATATAAAAACAATGGCCTTTTATCGCTATACTTAAAAGCCGAATATTTAAAAGGCAATGGAAAAGTTTGGGAGGATAATGGTGCCTTTTATTATAAAAATTTCACCACCACGAGTTATCTTGTAAATACCCAAGCTAGTATGTTGTTTTATAATAAAGTGCTTAATAAAATTAGTTTAGGATTAAACTATTATAACAAGAGTCAGTTAGATTTAAACTACGCTTATGTGTTCGATTATCAGTATTTGGATCCCAAAATTGAAATCGGTTTAAATAAGAATCTTTCAACTAAAACAGCTCTTTTTGCAAATATAGCCACAGCATACCATATGGTACTTAACGTAGACCACGATCCCTTTGCGGCAAACAATATATTTGTAGATTGGATTGGGAATAAAGTTGCAGATTATACCGGTATAGATGCTTTTAGTGTTAATACTAAAATCGGATTAGATTTAAAATTAAAGAATGAAAATAAACTAGAATTTTCATTACTAACCGATTATACAAAAGCGACACAGTTATCGGATACTAGTATGAATTATTACTCTAAAGATGATGATTATTTAAGTTTAGTCGCTGGACTAAAACTCTATTTTTAATCGCTCTACTTGCAATTAATACGTGCACTTAATCATTCTAACCAGTTTAAAAATTAAAAATGAAACAGGTATTAAGTAGTATTATATTTTGTATTCCATTTTTTATGTGGAGTCAGAATATGGATAACATTCATATTGAAGAATATGATCTGTCCAATGGATTACATGTTATACTTCATCAAGATGTAAACGAACCTAATGTAATTGTAGGAACCAAATATCATGTAGGGTCTAAAAATGAAGAAGTGGGCCATACTGGATATGCTCATTTTTACGAACATCTTTTATTTCATGGTACTAAAAATATACCTCAAGGCGAATTAGAAAATATTATTTTAAATGCTGGGGGTTATTGCAATGCGTATACCAATTACGATGTTACTTACTATTATCAGTTATTACCCGCACACGAATTTAAGTTGGGACTTTGGGTAGAATCCGAGCGCATGTTACATCCGGTAATTACGCAAGAAGGTATAGATCGTGAACGCGAAATTGTAAAGGAAGAACGCCGCATGCGTTACGATAGTAAACCTTTAGGAAACTCGTACTTTGATATGATGTCTAAACTGTATGCTTATAATACTTACGGACATAATATGATTGGTTCTATGGACGATCTTAATCGCGCTTCTAAAGACGATTTCGATGCCTTTTTTAAAACCTATTATGTGCCAAATAATGCGTGTTTAGTGGTTTCTGGAAATATTGATGTGGAGGAGACCAAAACGTGGATTAGTTTGTATTTTAAAGATATTCCGAAGGGGAAAAATATTAGCAGACCTAAAACTTTTAAAAAACCAGCCGGAATAGAAAAATATACAGATAAAAACATAAAAGGCTTAAAAGACGAGTCGCTATTAATAGGCTATCCGATCATGGATCAGAGTCATCCAGATGCTCCTGCAATGCAAATACTAACCTCCATTTTATCAGGAAATAGCAAATATTCGTATTTCGAAAATAATTTAAACATCGAAAACGATACTGTAATTAAGCATATAAAAGCTTCGGCAGATTTTTGGGAAAAAGTAGGAACATTAAGTATTAATGTAACTGTAGCCAGTACTAATAGTGAATCCTATGTGCTAGACCAAGTCGATAAACAACTGGAATTACTAAAAAATACTCCTGTAAATCCCATAGTATTACAGCAGGTAAAAAAGCAATTTGAAATGGCTTATGTCGATTACTTTTATCATGCAGAAACCTTTGCCGATAAAGTGACTAATTACTATCATACCTATAAAAAAACGTCTGATATTAAAACGCTTTTAAACGATTTTAATCACGTAACACCTGACGATATTCAACGCGTGGCTAAAAAGTATTTCGATAAAAATAACCGAATTCTAATTGCTTATCATCCAGAATAACTCTTTGTTATGAAAACTATCTATATTTTAATTTTAAGCATGTGTTTCAGTATAACTGCTATGGCGCAAATAGATCGTTCTATGCCACCAGAAGCAAATATACCTGCCAAATTAAACGTCGGAAAATTAATTCCGATAACCTTAGACAACGGACTTCGAGTATATTTAGCACCCGTTCAAGATTATCCAAAATTCACCATATCTGTCAATATAGAATTACCAGGATACGACGAAGAAACCAGGTTAGCCGAGAAAAATATATTAAACACAGCTTACGCGAATAAACGTTCAGAAAAATATCCAAATCAGGAAATAGATTCTCTAGCAAACTATTATGGGGCCATGCTAAATGCCAATATGTATGGAGGTACAATTAAAGGGATGACCCAAGATATAGATCAATTACTAGATATTTATGTAGATGCACTGTTACACCCTGTAATTACTAAAGCGTATATAGTCGAGAAGTATAAATCTGAACTAGAAACACAAAAAAAATCAAAAACCAAGACCGTAAATTTTAGCACGCCTATAAAAGAATTTTCCATAGATGCAGTAAAAGATTCCTTGCTTTTTGGCCCTAAAAAAGACATTGTTAAAACCTCTAAAACTGCAAAAGCAGAATATAAAGGGATAACCGTAAAAGACGTTGAAGCGTATAAAAATGATAGAATTGTATCTAATAATGCCTTAATTGTGGTGGTTGGAAATTTTTCGGAAACAGAATGTAAAACGTTAATGAATCGGTATTTCGGAGACTGGAAAACAGGAGCGCCTTATGTTAAAGAAAGTCCGATTACCAAGAAAATAGCAATCCTAAAAAACAGAAAAATAATTGTTAAAGACGCACCCAATGCGGTACAATCTAAAATAGCCTTTAGCTGGCATTTAGGCGATGCCTATACTTACTTTATTAACGATATTAAACTACAGGTTTTAAACAATATTTTTGGCGAAAGTCAATTGTCGTATTTATATAAAAACTTAAGAGAAGATAAAGGCCTTTGTTATTTTATTAGATCGTCTGTAGGTAGTACTGCAGATGGAGGGGTAGGAGCGGTGTATACAAGTGTAAGGACAACACAAACGGCGTATGCTGTAGAAAATATTATCTTAGAAATGTTACGATTACGTAATTATAAAGTGAGTGCATCAGATTTAAAAATTGCTAAAAATAATTTAATTGGGGATTATACAAGGTCTTTAAATCCCATAGCACCAATTCCATATATTACGTTTGCAATGCAGAAAGATATCTATAATTTACCAGACGATTATTTACAAAATAAAGTAGAACAGTATTATGAGGTTTCCATAGATGATATTATGGAAATGTCTCAAAAATATATAAATCCGTTTAACTGCGTAATTACTATCGAAGGTAAAATATCCGAATTAAAAGGGACATTAGAGCAGTTTGGAGATGTTATGTATTTTGATGAACAAGGAAATAAGCTAAAGTTTTAATGTCCTTTTAAACGCCATAGGAACCAAACGCCATATAAAAAGTAAACAAAAAATTAAGATCATTTAAATTACTCCATTCAAAAAACACTTAAATCTAAACCCATGAAACAGTTAATTTTATTTCTAATTCTACTTATAACCTCATTATTAAATGCGGCTAGAGCGCAATCTAAGCCCGTGTACCAGTTATTTAAAAGCGATGGGGAGCTTGCAAATTACGAAGAGATGATTGCCGATTTAGCCAATAGCGATATGGTGTTTTTTGGAGAATATCACACAAACCCTATATCGCATTGGATGCAATTAGAAGTAAGTAAAAGTTTATTTGCTACAAAAGGCGATGCTTTGTTTTTCGGTGCAGAAATGTTTGAAAGCGGAAATCAATTGGTTTTAAATGAATATCTAAAAGGTCTTTATGCCGAAGATAAAATGATTCCGGAAATGACACAAATGTGGGGGAATTATAAAACCGATTATAAACCCTTAGTAGAGTTTGCAAAAGACAATAAACTTCGATTTATAGCTACTAATATTCCTAGGCGCTATGCTTCTTTAATTAATAAAAAAGGGATAGAAGGATTACAAGAATTAAGTCCGGAAGCGTTAGCATTAATAGGTCCAGATCTAGAAACGTATTTCGACCCTACAGTTAAAGCCTACGCAGAAATGGCCGATAATATGGGCGGACATGTGCCTCCAAATATGTTAAACATTCAAATGGCTCAAGCAGCGAAGGATGCAACTATGGCGCATTTTTCTCTTAAGAATTTTGAAAAAGGTAACTTATTACTGCATTTTGAAGGCTCGTACCATTCTAATTATGAACAAGGCATAATTTGGTGGATTAATAAAATACAACCTGATTTAACCCTAAAATCTATTACTACGGTTTTAGAATCTGAATGGGAAGTAATGACTGCGGAACAAAAAGCAACGATTGCCAACTATATTATTGTGGTTGTAGATAATATGACGCAGACCAATTGGTAAGTCTGTTAAGTCCGTATTAAATAGTTTAACACGTATTAAGCATCATCCAAGTTATAAAACCAACTATGACTTGGATGATGTTTTTTTTAGCTTAATTTCTTTTAATTCAATTTTGATAGTTATAAAATATTTTAAAAAGCTAGAACGTGTATGTTGTTTTGATACTCATATTGTCATGGTTAAAGTAACACTTACTTTAGCGTGAAAACTGATTGTAGTAGGTTTTTATAACCTGTTCTACAGGTTTATTTTGCGGCGTAAATCTAGAATCGTGTTCTCCTCCAGATTTGTCATGATTTATAAACCATTTCCAGACAAAACCACCAGCAAACCAATCTTCGTCCCAAACAGTTTCAAATAATGCCTTGGTGCAATTTACTTGAGCTTCTAGGTTTACCTGAGTCATTTTTCTATCACTGTCCCATGGCGATTTTCCGCTATAATCCACGCTTCGATACCCAAATTCTGTAAATAATATGGGTTTTTTATGAGTTTTTGAAAACTCTGAAATTACGGCTTTATGCGGTTTCCATCCGGCTAAAGCATCCTCTAAACTTGGTGTTTTATTGGTGCTTAAAGGGAAATAGGCATTAATACCTATATAGTCTAGATGGTCCCAAAAAGGCGTATTTTTAAACTCGTCCCAATTCGCAGCATAGGTTAGTTTTCCTGAATATACTTTTTTAATATTTTCTATTAAAGAGATCCAGTAGTCGGGTCTGTGTTTTATAAATTGTTCTAATTCGGTTCCTATACAAAGCATATCTACTTGGGCATCTTCGGCTAATTGTGCATATTCTAATATAAATTTAGAATACGATGTTTCTAAAAGCGCCCAGTCTTCTTCGTTCTTCATATGTATATGTCCGGTAAATAGCCCGTGCCCAATCCAAATTTGTGGTTTAAGCATAATCTTTATGTGTTGCCCTTGCAAAGCTTCAATATAGTGTTTGGCACCAGATCGGGTTTCTCCAAACCATTGTCTGTCGGTATTATATTGCACTGTAGGATGATTAAGATCTCTAATAAAACCAAAAGGCATTACGGCAGCATAATTGGCATGGATATCTACTAAAGGAGTAATGTGATTGCCTTTTACCGTATCTCTAGACGAGACAAAACTCACACCATTTATTTTTGGCGTTTGGGTTTGGCAAGAAAAGACACTTAGTAAAATAACAAATAATAAGGAGGTGTATGAAGACATAATTTAAGATTAAAAGCTTCTAATGTAGTATATTTCATTAAAGAAGACTTTCTGGTTATAGTTAATAAAAACAAAAATATTTCACAAATTAAGGCTGTAGTGATGCGATGGTTTGGGATGCCTACTTATGGAAGCTCTAAAAGAGGCAGTATCGTAAAGGGATTACAGCAGACAAAAATTGTGAGGTTTGTCTTTAAAAACAATAGCGACTCAGATTTTGTCTGAATCGCTATTTAAATTGGTTTAATATACTGGGGTAAACTTAACTTCTTTTTACAGGGCAACCAATAGCTTTTGTAAAGTTAGGATCTGGTTTTTTACCATGTTCTAAAGCTTCAATAGCATCTTCAACATACTTTACTTTAACGTCTTCTGCAGATTTTGCATTGTCGTCTATCGTACCTATGTACTGAACTTGGCGTGCGGCATCTAATAAAAATACGTGAGGTGTTCTTACAGCTCCATATTGCGGAAATATATCGTGTTTCTCATCGGCTAAATACACAAAAGGAAATGCTTTTTCTTCAGCACGTTTTCGCATCGCTTCAAAGCTTTCTGTAGCATTATCTGGACTTACATTTGGGTTGATTGCAATAACCGAATATCCTTTAGGTGCATAGGTATTATGAAGTGAAATTAAACGGTCTTCGTACATTTTAGAAAACGGACACCCGTTACATGTAAACACAACAATATATCCTTTTGCGTCTTTAATAGAAGATAAAGAAAATTGAGTGCCATCTACGTTTTTAAGATCAAAATCTGTAGCCACATCTCCTATTTTATAACCTCCAATTTCTTCTAAAGATTTAGTCTGCACAGGGCTATGGTCTCCTCCAGGAGGTGGTCCTTTTCTATCGCCATGATCTTTAGGTGGGTGTCCTGGACCATCTTTTGGATGTTCAGGTCTGCCTTCATGATGTTCTGCGGTAGTGGGGTGTTCTTTGGTTTCAGATTTATTCTTACAAGATATTAATATGCCTGCAACTAAAACAAGACCTGCTAAAAGGATACTTACTTTTTTCATATATTAATTATTAAAGGTGTTATGTATTTCGGTTTCTAAATCTTCAATACTTTCAAAATCACGTTCGTGGTAAGACCGTTTTTCATTATTAAATATAATGGTAAACGGAATCGATCCAGACCAATTAGAATTTATTTTATCTATCCATGTATTAGAATCGGGATCATCCAATAGTACTACTTTTAAGTCTATGGCGTTATCTTTTAAAAAAGGTTTAAGCTTCGTTTCAATGCCTCTAGGGAAGTCAAGACTCACCAATGTAACCTCTACATCCGGATGGCTTGCAGCGTATTTTTTAATTATGGGAAGCTCTTTAACACAAGGCGCACACCACATTGCCCAAAAATTTACAATATGAATTTTATCGCTGTTCGTGTATAATAAAGGTTCTAAAGCTTCGAAATCGTAAACAGGAATACTATCATTTATATTCAGATTTTCTGTGATCTTCGTTTCACTTTCTGTTTTACTTTTTTTATCTACACATCCGTAAAATAAAGGCGTAAGACAAAATATTAAAATGAATAAACGTATGTTTGTTTTCATAACTACTATTTGGGCCATTTTGGAAATTTAGACTGCGTATACTATAAAAGGTTTAATCTATTCAACCCATTTATAATACGCAGAGTTAAAAGCTATACATGGTATAGTCGATTTCAATCCGTAAAAATACAAGATTAAAAGCTGTGATTTACATTGTAATTTAGGATAAAAAGATTGTAATTAAGGTTTTTTGTTACTTTTGATGTCTCGGTTATAAACTATGGAGCTTTACACAAACATAAAAACTTACTTTTTAAACGATTTGGACCAGGTTACCGATTACAACAATCAGTTTTACATTAAAAAATTTGGAAAGCATCATGACCATGGGAAAATGCATCCCGATCCACAATTTCTAGAACCGCATAAGCGCGATTTTTTCGAAATAGGTATCATTGCGCAACATAATAAAAATATGCGCATTGGTGATCAGGATTTTAAAAAAATGACAAATGGATTAGCCATTGTATCGCCATTTCAAACCATAACTTATGGCCAAAATAATGCCGATGCTACAGATGATTCTGGTTATGTAATTTATTTTAAGTCTGCCATTCTCGAGGGGTTAAAACAACCCTACGAAGTTCAAAACCAGTTTCCCTTTTTTAAGATACATACACAGCCTTTGTATTATTTATCCGAAACCGATTTTAAAGAAATTTCTGCTTTAGCAGAGGCTTTATACCAAGAGTCTAGACATACTGAAATTGATAGTTTGGAAATGATACGTGCTATACTTTTTCAATTACTTTATAAAGTAAAACGCATCACGCATAATAACGAGGGGATTGTGCCTTTAAATAGATTTGATGCTATTATGGCTAAATTTGAAAATGAAATTTTAGCGAGTCATAACAACTTTTTATCGGTTAACGCATATGCGTCAAAGCTTAATATTAGTCCTATTTATCTATCCGAATGCGTGAAAAAAGCCACAGGTAAAAGTGCTCAAAAAGTGATTATAGATTATAAAGTGTTACATGCCAAAACACTGCTTCACCAAACGGATACATCTATTGCTCAAATTGCCGAGGTCTTGGGATTTAATGAGGTTGCCAATTTTAATCAATTTTTTAAGCGACATGCCCGAATTACGGCATCTCAATTTCGGAAGCTATAAATTGAGATAACAATGTCTTATAAAGCCATATCTCATAAAATGTGCATAATCTTTAGTGCTATTATTTTAGTAATAATTAGGCTAAACAAGATGTTGTAAAATGATTTTTAAATTGGTTAACCAATTGTTTTAATTCCCCTTATTTTTTTCATAATTTGTACCCTATTAAATTGGTACACCAATTTTTATATTTTTTATTTATTAATAAGAATGCAATGAAAACAAACTACACAAACCGCTTACAAATTTTAATACTTTTACTTTTATTTTCCAATTTTGGAAGTCATTTATGGGCTCAAATCCCTGCAGATCTCATGGAGAACTGTAAACAATGGAAAATTACATATCCAACAGGAGAGGAAGAAAAAAAATTATGTGACGAGCCTAATAACGAATTCTTTTTTGTGAACGACGATAAAGACGCTATTGTGTTTCGCACGCCTATAAGAACGGATAACGGAACAACTCCAAACTCGGATAATGTGCGTTCGGAACTTAGGGAAAGAGAGCCTGATGGAAGCGTCGATGTATATTGGACTACCGAAGGTTCGCATATGCTTTATGTAAAACAAGCCATTACGCACTTACCTATAAATAAATCGGAATTGGTAGCTACTCAAATTCATGGCGATAAAGAAGCCGGTATTGATGATGCTATGGTGTTGCGATTAGAAGATTCTCATCTGTTTTTATCGTTTAATGGTGGTAAATTAAGATCTGATATTAGTATCACAAACACCTATACCTTAGGAACCATTCATGAAGTTATTTTCTTGGTACAAGATAATAAACACTATTGCTATTATTCTGAAGATGGAAGCCTTCTTGAAGCATTCAATAACAATACGGCATCGGATTATTTAGTTAAAGATGGGGATCGAGATTATGTTATGGATTTGGAATATGACCAATCCTATTTTAAAGTCGGAAATTATACCCAAAGCAATCCAAAAGATGAAGGCGACGATACCGGGAAACCAGATAATTATGGAGAGGTTTTAGTTTATGATTTTTCTGTAGTACATGACGAAGTAGAGGTTAGCGGCGTTAGCCTTTCACCAAGTAATATTGAACTTTCTATAGGTGGACCTTTTCAATTAACAAAAACCATTAGTCCTGCACATGCTACAAATAAGACGGTGACTTACAGTACGTCTGATGCTAGTGTAGTAGGAGTGAATAGCAGTGGAGTTATAACAGGAAAGTCTGCAGGAACTGCCGTTATTACAGTTACAACTGTAGATGGTGGTTTTACAGCTACTAGCCATGTTACAGTTATTGAGGACGCTGTTGGTACTAACTTAGCATTAAAAAAAGAGATAACGGGAACAGGAACGCATGATGCCGATAATAAAGTAGAAAATCTGGTAGATGGATCGACTGCAACGCGCTGGTCGGTTTCAGGATTTCCGCAAACCGCTACTATAGACTTAGGACAAGTATATGCTATAGGAAGATCGGAAGTGGTATGTTATTCAGATAGAGCATATCAATATACCATTTCGGTTTCAGATACCGAAAACGGAACGTATACAGAAATTGTAGACCGTTCTGAGAATACAACACCGGGAGATGAAGGCAATCCTATTGTAAATGTGTTTACGCCTGTAGAAGGTCGTTTTGTTAAACTAACGGTTACAGGCGCGGCGGTATACGATGGCAGTTGGGTAAGTATGTCTGAATTTAGATTATTTGAAGCCTCGGCTTTAGGTATTGAAGATGCGCCTTTGGATGAGCGTAACATTGTTTTATCTCCAAATCCGGCAAGAAATGCTATTTCATTTAGTGGGGCAGAAGGGTTCAATAATATAAAAATATACGATCATGTTGGTAAACTGATTATTAATCAGTCTTATAATGGACAGTCTGTAGATGTTTCACATTTAAACGCTGGACTTTATATTGTGAGATTATCAGGAACTTCTAAGACCGTAAATAAACGTATGATTAAAAAATAATATCCATTTAATCGATAAAAAGGCAAATGGAGTGTACTTCATTTGCCTTTTTTATTTACTTATAAATTGACTATTGGCATGAAAGCTGATATTTTAGACAATTTCTAATCATTTTGATTTCAGTATTTAAAGTGCATCTTCATGCCTTCGTGGGTGGCTGTAAAGCCTAAATCTTCGTAAAATTTAATGGCTCTTGGTCTCCTTTTGTCGGACGTTAATTGTAAAATAACGGCATGGCGTGCTTTTGCCCGTTCTATAATCCACTTAAATATGTGTTTCCCCACACCAATACCACGTAAATCCTTTCTTACCTGAACAGCCTCAATTTGCGCTCGCAGTCCGCCACAATAATTTAAATACTGAATAAAGGTCAGTTGGAAGGTTGCGATAACCGCTTTGTCTTTGTTTTCAACAACCATAAGTTCTTGATTCGGATCAGAATTTATAATTTGAAACGCCTGTATATAATCTTTAGAAACAGGGTGCTCAAGTTGTTCTCTAGTTTTTCCTAACTCATCATCTGCAAGTAATTCAACAATGGTATAAAGATCGTGTTCTGTAGCTGGTCTAATGGTCATAATTCTGTTTTTCTAGTGTTATTAAAGTGTAATTATAACATCTTAGGTTTTAAATGTAAACTAAAAGCTCTGAAACTTTTAAATGGAATTAAAAATTTCAGAGCTTAATTATATGTAAATGACTTGATAATCAGAATTAGACTTTAACTATTGGTAAGTATTATTTATTTATGATCGGTTACCACTTTGTGAAGCACTACTTGAGCCGATTTTTCATAATCATCGTGCCATCCAAAATAATTACCCGTTTTAAAGTAGTTTTCGTGAACATAACCGTTGCCCACATAATCATATATTTCGGTATAGGCAATATCTAAGCCTTTGGCTTCGCACACGAGCCCGCAGTATAGTTTTCCGTTTTCAATTTTCATCTTAAAAGTAAAAATTTCATTATCTACACGACCAAAATCTACTTTTTCATCGTATTTGCTTGTCCACGGATCGTTATTTGCTGGTTTCGTATAATGATCTATTTGTATCATTCCGTCGTTCCATCTAATTTTTACAGTTGCTGGATTTCCAGTGGTGCCTTCAGATTCTATACCGTGAATTTGTGCAACTATAGTACGGCCGTTTCCTTCTACATAATCTACATTAATAGTAGATTCTAAAATATGAACACCAGTGGCCATAGACCAATTGTCGGTAGTGGTTTGGTTTCCTCTCCAATACTCTCTAAGTTCTGTTCTGCAATATTTATCGCCTAGAGCAGATAGTCCCGATGTGGTAATTCCTGTAAATTTAGTCCATAGTGTGTACGAACCATCTTCGTTTTTATAGAAGTATTTAGACTGACTAGCAGTGAGATTATCATTCACAATATCGGTATACTTAATGGATGTTGCTTTTCCATTTCCAGCATCTATAGGAACCGATAAATACCAGTTTTTCCAGGTTATATTTTCCGCTTCTACTTCAGGGATTTCCGTGTCTGGCTCTTCAGTTTCATCTATTACGTTATTTTCGCTATCTGAACTGCAAGCAATACTAAATACGATTGATAAAAAAATTAAAAATTTACTGGTTAAGATTCCTTTTGTGATCATATAAAAATCAATTAAAAATAAGTTGTTTTATTTGTTTGTGATTTACTAAGTTATACTGATATGCATTAGTGTAAGTGTTAAAAAATGAATTTTAGCGCATAAATATACACCTAGTTTTTATAATAATCTAATAGGGTGCGGCGCGCTGTTTTTTCAGTAACAAAAGCTGGGCCAAAAGGTTTGTAAATAGCGGGATTTTTAAAATAAAGGTGTAAGTAGTGAATATTTTATATGTTTATTTAAGATACATTGCATTTTCTTAATTGTTGGTAAGCCAAGTCATCATTTTATTTAAAGCACGTTCTCTAACGGGTTTAGCCGATAAAAAAATATCATGTTGGGCGTGTTCAATTTCTAATAATGTAACGTGGTGTCCAAGAGTTTTTCCAACGCGCTTAATGTCCTCAATATTTAGTACAATATCGTTAGACAGGGCTTGTTTAGAAAATTTTGAGGTTTTTATAGATCCGGAAGAATGCATTACCAATACCGGAACTTGTATGTTCGAGTGTTTTAAACTTTCCTGAGCCTGTGCTATAGCCAAAACCCATTTAAAGTAGGTAGGAAAGCCTTTTATCGGTTTCCAGTCTAAGTTAAAATCCCATTCACCAAAATAATCTTTATGAATGCTTTGCGCATAAGTAGGAGTGAGGACGCCATTAATTTTGGCATAGCTAGATATTTTAGAAGCCATTTTTGCCACAAACTGACTGATGTATTTTTCCAATGACGTCTGATTAAAATCAAAAAAAGGAGAGTTTAAAATTAGCCCATTAATATGATGTCTTTCTTTTCCGGAATTCATATAACAACTTGCTGTTAGGCCACCGGTAGAATGTACAAGTAAATAAACAGCATCACTTTTATTTTTTATCTGTAGAATAGCTAGCGATACTTCTTCAAAATACTCTTCTATATTCTTGCAATAATTGGGATGTTGATGCGGTAATAATGCTCTACCGTACTTGCGTAAATCGAGAGCATAAAAATCGATTTGATTGGTGTTAAAGAATTCTCCTAGATGCGGATGAAAAAAATAGTCTATATAACCGTGAATATATAGTATGCTTTGTCTATTTCCCGTATTAAAATTTGAAGCCGTGAGCACCGCAATTGCTTTACCTTCGTAATCAGGTTTAAGGGCAATGGTTTGACTGGTGTAATCTTTGGATAAATTCATTTGTAGTTCTGGTACTAATGTCATGCCTATTAATAGAAATTATTAGCTACTCATGAGATGAGAACCATAATTAGCTGTAACTCCTTTTGTTTTGAAATGCTATTCTAAAAATAAACATCTTTTTGTATACCGCATACTTTAGTCTCCATTTTTAAATTACTGTGTTCCATTTTTCATTCACATTATGGTATTGCAACGGATTGTTTATCGCTTTCTTTGTGTCATTTCATCTGCTGTAAGAAAGCCATCATTATTACGATCTCTGTTTTCGAAATTCTCTTTTAATTTTCCTTTCACTTCCGATTTTGAAAGTTTATTATCCTTATTGCTATCCATTTTTTCTAACATACTTGCAAATGAAGGTGGAGTATTTGCACCCGGATTAGCGTTTGCTTGTTTGGCTGGGCGTTTCGTGCTATTATCTTGCGAATTGGATTGCTGTTCTGTTTGATTTGCTGAAGACGGATGAATATCTCTTACGGCTCTCACATAATTATAAACATATCTTACATCGCCTTGAGGTCCGAAATACTGAGGGAACTTACCTTTATCTCCGCTTTTAGGATCGCTTCTTTGAGCACCTGCTCCGTGTACGTCCATCAAAGTACCTCTCATTTCGCCTTGTGCTTCCCCAAATGAAATATAAACGGCATTGGCACTTGGATTTTTTCCGTCTAAATGTGTCGTACTTGACCAGAAATAGGGATATTGACCCTGTTTTCCGTTTGGATCTGTAATTTCTGTAGTTTCAAAGATTGGATGTATGGCTGGAGATTGAGTGGTTTGTGGGGATCGGCTATAATCAACTATACTCTGGAGTTCTTTGGCATTGGGTAATCTCCAATCCGAATATGTGCCTAGCTCAAGATGTTCTGCATAGCGTAAAGCATCTTCCCAATCCCGACCATTTCCATCATCTGCTTTTTGCCACATTAAACCCGTAGCTAAGTCGCTTACTGTGCCGTCTTTATTGTCTATAATATTATTATATCCATAGGTAGAATCACCACGAACCATGCGAAAATACATGGTGTTGTCTGTACGCGTCCGCGGATTTATTTTAGAATAACCTTTAATCCTCCCGTCTACAAAATTTACTCCAAAAACGGTTTCATTATTTTTCATGGTACGACCAACGTATTCGGTAGACGACCAAGTTTGTGCATCAATTTCGCGTTCTCCTTTGGTAGAATCGCCTATGGGTTGCAAGAAGTATTCGGTATTAATAAACATTTCTATGGCATGCTCTCCTTTAACCTGTCCAGAGAATAAGATTAGTGAATAAAGTTCTTTTATTGTAGGTACTCTCCAGTCTGAATGGCCGCCTAAAGTAGAGTGTGCCGCCTTTTTAAATGCATCGGTGTAAGTCATTTTCGAACCCATATCTTTTTCCCAAGTCAGTCCTGTTACATGGTCTGTAATCGTACCATCTTGGTTATCGGTATACGACGGCGGATTCCCATTGTAATGGGCATCCTGCCCATAAAAAGCATCGCCTACTTCGGGTCTAGAGATTTTATCTGCATCGGAGTAATAAGTGTTAAGATCTGTATCTACAATAGGGTAGGTGTAATTTAAATTTTCAGAAGATGCAGTGGAAATAGTAAGCGGAACAGTTAGTAAATCTTTACCGTATATTACAGGGCCACTGTAGTTTTTACGTATTTCGGATGTTGTAGCTTCCTCGTCGATTTCTGTAAAGTTGAAGTGTGTTAAGACTACATTTTTAACATGGGCTTCTTTTGCCATTAACGAGCTTTCTTCTAAATTAACATGAGCTTTTTCTTTGTTTCCGCTGCGCTTAATAGTTCTGGCATTGCTATTGGTTCTGCTCGGTTTTTTCTTAGAGCCTAATGCAATGGCTCCACCGGAATCTATAATTAAATAATCGGCATCTTTTGCTAATATACTTAAAGACTTAGAATAGGTTAAATCTCCAGAAATAACTATAGATTGGTTACCAACATCAAACCGATATGCATAGGTAGTAATGGCATGATTTACTTCGGTACATGTAATCTTGATATCACCTATATAAAATGATTCATTACCCCGTAAATTCTTAGCAGAGAAATTGTTTTTAACACCGTTTAAAATGCGTCCAGATTTGGAAAGCCGATAACTAATATCTTCTTCATACGTATCCAGAATATGATCTATTAGAGTGGTTGTTGGCGCTGGTCCTGCAACCGTGAATGTATTGCCTCCCAAAAGCGATTGAATAAATATGGGGGTGAATTCTTCGTTATGGTCTAAATGATGGTGCGTAAAAAGGATGCCATCAATGTCTTTAATTTTGGTGTTATTTTTATTTAAGTTGGCTTGGGTTCCATTTCCCATATCCACCAAAATGCGTGTGTGTTTATATGAAATGAGTGCCGATGGTCCAGAGCGTTCGGTATTAAATTTTGGAGAGCCTGAACCAATAATTGTGGCTGTTAATTGTTCTGTGTTTTGTTGTGCGAAGAGTTGTATGCTTAACACCAACAGCATTAAAAACAAATATTGTCTCATATCTATACTTTTAAGGTAAGACCTGAATACTTTAAAAGCGTTTAATGTAAAGATGTACTATTTTGTGAAAACTTTATTTTCTTTACGTTCTAAGTTGAAGTTATTGGAGAATAGTCCAAATAAAACAACCTTTTGAGATACCGCATTTTAAACGGATTTAAAGCTCCAAAATTTATTTTTTGGTAAAGGGGCTTCAAAGGTTTTTGAAGTCTTCGTTTCCGAATCTTCATACGTGAGTTTCCAGGCATGAAGACAAACAGATTGCGGTATGTACTTTTGATCGGAACCATATTTGTCGTCTCCAATAATAGGCAGTCCGATATGCGATAATTGTGCTCTAATTTGATGAAATCGTCCAGTTTTTGGTTTCACTTCTAAAAGGTAACCAAAATCGTTTTGGTCGATAACGGTGTAAGAAAGTCTGCAGTCTAAGGTGGTTTTGGACTTAGATTCCACAATATCGGCTCTCTTTTCTAAGTTGTTTTTTACTAGAAAGTTCACCAATTGTCCTTTTGTTTTTGGCGGTTTATTTTTAACAATCGCCAAGTACGTTTTCTGAACCATACGTGTGCTAAAAAGAGCGTTAAAAGAAACTAAAACACTTTTTTTCTTAGCAAAAATTAGAACACCACTTGTTACACGATCTAATCGGTGAATCACACCAACATAAGGTTTTGGCTTTTTCTTTAGTATATGTTGGAATACCTGAGTTTCGACGGTATTACGCTCATACGGACTTTTCTCTGTGATAAGTCCGGATGTTTTGTTTACAACAATATAATCGTTGTTTTCTGCTACAAGTTCAAGATTAGACATTAATACCTTATTTTTTTAACGTCTTTTCTTTCGAGAAGCTTGTTTCTTTTTGCGTCGAGACCCAAATGTAGTGCCTTCGCTTGTAGAAGGAATAGCATCGTCAAACGTGTTTTTAACAGGTTTAAGATTTACCTTTTTCCAAGCCGGTTTGTTATCTTTTTTCTCAGGTATTAAAACGTCCAATAAGTCTGGTCTTCCAACCTTGTTCAAGGTCTTTTTAATCCAATCTTTATTTTCTTGCTTGTACCAAAAGAAGAATCGGTGTTGTTCGTCCTTCTCTTTTTTAGATTTTGGCGTTTTAGTTGGTTTTAGTGTGTACGGATGGTAACCACTATAATAAATAACAGTAGCTACAGTCATAGGCGTTGGTGTAAAACCTTGCACTTGCTCCAATTGGAATCCCATATCTTTGGTTTCAGCAGCTAAATTTGCCATGTCTTCAACCTCACAAGCAGGATGATTTGATATAAAATAAGGAATCAATTGAAGTTTTAAATCCTTCTTAATATTAATCTTATCGAAACGTTCTTTAAACTTGTGAAAATATGAAAAAGACGGTTTACGCATCAGTTTTAAAACAGGATCAGACGTATGTTCTGGAGCTACTTTTAAACGTCCAGAAATATGCTTGGTCATAACTTCTTCGGTATAATCGTCTAATTCTTTTGGATCTGCATTTTTATTAAATTCAGGAACCAACATATCGTGACGAATACCACTACCTATAAATGATTTCTTTATTTTAGGATGCTTATCTACCGCCTGGTATAATTCAGTTAAAGGCTTGTGAGACGTATCTAAATTACTACAAATTACTGGCGAAATACAAGAAGGCGCAACACATTTATCGCAAATGGACTGTACTTTACCTTTCATTTTATACATATTGGCGGAAGGTCCACCGATATCTGATAAATAGCCTTTAAAATCTGGCATATTAGCGACTTTGTCGACTTCTTTTAAAACAGATTCTTGACTACGACTAGCGATAAATTTTCCTTGGTGTGCCGAAATGGTACAGAAGCTACACCCACCAAAACAACCACGGTGAATGTTAATTGAAAACTTAATCATTTCGAACGCAGGAATAGGTCCACGTTTATTATATTTTGGATGCGGTAATCGTGTGTATGGTAAATCGAAAGACGCATCAATCTCTGCTTCCATCATGGTTGGAAACGGCGGATTAATAACTAACGTCTTGTTGCCTATTTTTTGAGAAATTCTGTTGGCATTAAGCTTATTAGATTCTTGCTCGATAACCTTAAAGTTGGAAGCAAATTTCTTTTTATCTTTTAAACAGACCTCATGAGATTGAATTTCGACATCCTGCCAGTTTTTATTCTTTGGAAGATCTTCTTCTGCATTCAATAAAAAAGCCGTTTGTTTTACGGTTCTTAAACTTGAAAAAGGAACACCTTTTTGTAATAGCTCTACAACTTCACGTAAGGGTTGTTCTCCCATACCGTAAACTAGCATATCTGCTTTAGACGTTTCTAAAATAGAAGGCATAAGTTTGTCGCTCCAATAATCGTAATGTGTTACACGACGCAAAGACGCTTCAATCCCTCCAATTAATACAGGAACATCAGGAAATTTTTCCTTTAAAATATTAGTATATACAGAGGTGGCATAATCTGGTCTGAAACCTTTATCACCATTAGGCGTATAGGCATCATTATCCCGACGTTTTTTACTTGCGGTATAATTACTAACCATCGGATCCATACAACCACCAGTCACGCCAAAGAATAACTTTGGTATTCCTAGTTTAGTAAAATCCTGTAAATTATCGTTAACACTGGGTTGCGGTACAATAGCAACTTTTAAGCCGTAACTTTCTAAAATACGACCAATAACCGCAGGCCCAAAAGAAGGGTGGTCTACGTAAGCGTCTCCGCTAAATAGAATAACATCGAGTTCTTCCCAACCTCGAAGTTTGACTTCTTTGTTAGTTGTTGGTAACCAATCTGTAAGTTTATTTTTATGCATATGGCAGCAAAGGTACAATTAAATTCTTTTAAGTACTCCACACAAAATACTTACTAAAAGTTAATTTTAAAAAACAGGTATATATTTGATTCCTTTGTTGTTACGTCTGTATGTGTTATTCGTTTAATAAAGCATCAATTGTATTTGCTGTTACCGTGTGGTAGTTAGGTCGTGCGGTTTTATAAATTGCTAAGGCTTCGTCAATGCGATCGGCTTTTTTAAAGGTTTTAAAGAGTGTTGTTACATACCAGCGTCTGCCGACTGTGTTTAAGAATTTAGAAATTCGTGTATCTACATCATTTCCGTGATAGTTATTTAATATAGACTGCTCAAACCAGACCATAGTGATATAAGAGTTTGTCGATTCCGAAAAATTAAAGGTATCGTCTAAGTGTTGCATCTGTGACGTGGTGATATCTTCAGGGAAGTTTCGGATAAAATAAACCCATTCCTGTGGGGTCCATTCACTAGTTTTTGCAGTGTCGATTGCATCGGTTTCGATAAAGGTGGTTAATACATTTTTAACGGTTGTAAAGGCATCAGATTTTATAACCGCGGCATTATCTGGAATACCTGCCTCGTAAATCCACTCTTTTGTATTAAATTTAATATTGTTTTTATCTAATAAATTAGTATTTAGATAGGTGATAAAATCTTCTGTGTTTGTGGTAGAAAAGGCATGCGTTTTAAAGTAGGATTTTAAAAAAGCATCCATATTTTTACGACCTACTTTTTCTTCTAAGGTTCTTAAAAATAAATAGCCTTTGTCGTATGCAATACTATTCATTCCATCGTCAGGATCACGACCTTTTAAATCTAATTTTAGTTTGGTGTCATTCGGACTTTCTTTTAAAGATTCTAATTCATCGTCTAAATCTTGGCGTCCAATTAATGCGAGCATGTCGGCACGTTCTTTGCCATAAAGGGCTTCCATAATTCTAATCTCAAAATAAACGGTAAAGCCTTCGTTAAGCCAAAAGTCATTCCACGTGGCATTGGTTACAAGGTTTCCAGACCAGGAATGTGCCAATTCGTGAGCGACTAAAGTGGTTAAACTTTTATCCCCAGCGATAACTGTTGGTGTTGCAAAGGTTAATCTAGGGTTTTCCATACCACCAAACGGGAAACTAGGAGGAAGGACTATAACATCAAATTGTTCCCAATCGTAGGCGCCATATAAATTCTCGGCAGTAGCGACCATTTTCTCCATATCTGAAAATTCGGCATGTGCTTTTTCAATCATAGATTTTTCAGCATAAACACCGGTTCTATTGCTTATGGCTTTATATTCTATATCTCCAATGGCAAGTGCAATAAGATAGGCGGGAATAGGTTGTGTCATTTTAAAGGTATACACACCATCGGCTGTTTTTTCTTTAGGGTTTTCGGCACTCATTACCGCCATTAATTCTGAGGGTACTTTTACCGTTGCGTTATAGGTAATACGAATTTGCGGACTATCTTGAATCGGAATCCAAGTTCGGGTTAAAATAGCTTGACCTTGAGTAAAGAGAAAAGGATTTGTTTTATCTGCCGTTTGTTGGGCATTTAACCATTGCAAGGCTTCTGTTTTATCTGTAGTCTGATAGGTGATGGCAATTTTTTTAGTCGTCTCTTGAATGCTTATCGCTAATGGTTGTCCAAGTTTTTCATCCGAATCACCTAAAGTGAATGCTGTTTGTTCTCCATCGGCTTTTACATCTATAATATTTAAATATTTTGCGTCTAAAATGATTTCTTTGGCACTGTTGTTTTTGATATTATAAGTAGCCGTTCCGCTAATTATTTGCGTATCGAAGTCCACAGCAATATCTAAATCTAAATGTGTAATTACGGCCTGGTTTGGTTGCGCAAAGGAATGCGGTTCTTCTGCATAGGTATTTGTAATAGTGTTTTCTTTAGGTTGTTTACAATTGGTAAACGCGAAGATGCAGCAGACTGCTAGAATAAAGACTTTTTTCATTAGGGATATTTCTTTGGTCACTAAAGTATGAAAAAGCGAAGCCGATAAGAAATAAGACATCATCCTTTATAAAACTTCTTGTAATTATTTAAGATTTCCAATAAACAGGAGATAAATTTTATGAATTCACAATATCCAAAACCCTTTAGCCGAGAAAGCACAACAGGGTTTATTTTGTTTGTCTCTACTATTTCAGGATTAACATGGGATCGGATTTATTAATCGAATTATTAGTATTAAATTTGCAACATCAAATTATTATATCCTTAATTTTTAGTTTATGCCTTACCAAGATGTGTTTGTTCTTTTCTGGGAACACGTAAAAGAAAGTGTTCAAGAAGGCCGATTTGCCAAGTTAACTATGGCAAAGACCATAGGGAAACCAAACTTGAAAAATATATTTGTTAGACCCGTTTACTCTGATAACGATTTTAAAGTGTTAGTGAAATTACGTTATCAATCTAAAGAAACAGAGGATGAGGAATTTGAATACACTTTAGATGAAGCCTTCGAATATTTAAAACCTTATTTAAAAACGTCTTTTTCGTCGGTTATTTTATTTACAACAACAAAAGATATTACGTTTAAAATCAATAAAAAAGGAGCGGCAAGTATGACCGAACAGGGGCCGACTTTTAAGAATGTTATTCAGCCTAAAAATGATTTAGACTAACAGAAATTAGTTATTTTATAATAGAAGGCAAAAAAGCTGGACTCTATACAAAGAGTCCAGCTTTTTTTAGATATTCCGAAAAATTACTCCACAGTTAAGGTGTACTGAGGTGTTGGGTTTAACGGACAGAAATATACGTATTCTCCTTTTTCAAGTGACGTTACTTTACTACTTTCTGTGGTATTGTTTTCTACGGCCTTTGTAACATACGCGGTACTAATGTGGTTTTCTGGGTTAGATGCATCTTTACCCTTTGGTACTAATACAAAACCAACTTGATGACCAACGTTTTTGTTTGCGATCTCAAAAATATAATCACCTTCTTTTAGGGTAAGAGATTTCTGAGTAAACGCTCCTTTAGTTTGCTCCAAAGCCACTGTTGTTGCCTTAGCGTTCATTTTATCTTGTGCCTGTCCTGATACGGTGAAGGCTAATGCGAATACGATTACTGCTATAAATTTTTTCATCTTTTATTGTTTTTTTGTGTTATTTGTTAGTCTTAAATGGTTTCTAATTCTAAAGGTTGTGCTACTGGGAAATCTACAGGAACTTGGGTTGTACTATGTATGTAATTAGAAATTGTTTTGTCGCCCACTAAAGCAATGGTGTCTATTAAATTTCCTTTTGTATAGCCCGCATTAAAGAAGTTTTCTAAAACCGCTTCGTCCGTTTTTCCTCTGTTTTCAGTAATGTTTTTAGCTAATTTCGCTAACGCATCTAATTTGTTATTTACTGAAGAATATCCTGCTCTTAATTCTAAGATTTGAGCATCTGTAAAACCATTCATCTTCCCGATGGCTGTATGTGCAGAAAGACAATATAAACAATCGTTAACTTGACTAACGGCAAGATTTACAACCTCTTTTTCTTTAGCAGATAAAGAAGTTTTTGCATTAGCAAAGTTTAAATAGTTTTCTAGAGCAGTATCACTATGTGCGTAAGTAGCGTATAAATTAGGTACAAAACCTACAGCTTTTTTTAAGTTGTCGAAAATAGCTTGGTTGTTTGTGCTTACGTCTTCTCTTGAAGGGATATGGTTAAATGTATTCATAATTTTAAATGTTTATTCTGAAATGAATTCAGCTGTTATTGATGTTTATTTTTATAAATTTTGTTGGTACAATGTTGTGCTAGAATAGGGTGATAAAAAATAGGTGTTATTCCCTAAAGCATGTCATTTTTTCCCTTGTGCTTAGAAATTGCCTACATATGGGTTTTCGGCATCACAATAATAATCGTGAATGTGCTTTTGATCGCAATGTGATTCGGTGTTGATTGTCTTGATCGCAACTTTTCTATTGTTGGTAAATATTTCAATCAGGTTGAATATGGATATGTTTTTTAATTTCATCTTGTTATTGTTTTAATATTACAATGCAAAGATGCGATAGAAGGAGACGCTATAAAATGAAGAATTTGCCCAACGGCATGTCAATTTTTCCTAACTTGAGGTATTTAGACGTTTTTTAAAGTCTGAAGGGGATAAGGTGGTGTGTTTTTTGAATAATCGGCTCAGATGCGAGGCATCTTCAAAACCAATCTCGTAAGCAATTTCTTTAGTGGTTTTATCGGTATAACTTAATAGACGTTTTGCTTCCAGTACAATACGCTGATGAATAATATGCAACGGACTTCTGTTTAGTTTTGCAAAATTATTAGATAAGGTTTTAGGCGACTTATATAATTTGTCGGCGTAGAAGGCTACACTGTGTTCTGTTTTAAAATGTTGTTCTACCAAGAAATTAAACTCACGTAGTAAATCCACTTTAGAGCTTTTAGGGGTTTCAATTATACCTGCCTTAGCCTTTAATAATCGCGTACTTTTTATAATAAAACGAGCCATTAGCATTCTAAGCATTTCTGCTTGTATGTTGTCTTCGGTCTCTAATTCGTCTATAAAAACTTCGTGTAGTGTTTCAAATTTTTCTTGTTCGACTGCATTTAAATGAATTACTGGAATATTGATATTTCCAAAGAAAAGTATACCCACGCAACTCACTTCTTGATCGTGATCTTTAATACAGTAAAATTCTTGATTAAACTGATATATGGTAACATCGCGTCCAGAAATATACTGAAGGTATTGAATAGGCGTAAGAGCCAATATACTGTGTGGCTCGACTGTAAAAGGTACACTGTCTATAATTAATTCTACAGGATCCGATTTTGCCCAAATAAAGGTGTAAAATTCAGATTGCTTCGCTTTTTTAAAAGGCACCAAGTCATGCTCATTTCCAATATTGAAAATGGCATTAGTAGAAAATTCATTAAAAGTGTGAGTCATGTTCAATAAGTCTAATGAGTCAATTAAAAATTACAAAAAAAAAGAAAATTATTTGGAGGTAACTGATGTATTATAAATCGTTCGCCTAGGAAAATGATAAATTATATTAGTTTGCTTTTAAGTGTTTTGAATTGTAATTAAACACCGATTAGCTCATCTTTTTTTTTATTTTAAACATTTTAGCTGCCGAAGTATAACCACCTTCTGTGCCATCTACAAAGTGAGAATGCTTTGTTTTTCGATCCAGTACATAACAAGACATTACAGAAGCATGTGTAATATGAATGCCATAGATTATCTTTTTTTCGTTTTCTAACCGATTTAGATAAGCTACAAATTGGTCTATTTTATCTTGTTCGGCGGTGAAAATGGTATTAATCATACCGTCCAGCATAAAAGTATGAGACAACTGACCAATTTGTTTTAAGTATTGTTTTCCATTCTGACTTAGATTTAGATAGAATTTTCCAAAAAGGGTGGATACCCATTTTTTGGTTACATACATCCAATCCCGATTGGCGAGACTAATTTTCATCTCTTCCAAAATGTTACGAATACTAAAATTCAATTTTAATTTATTCGATTTTATAGGTTGTCTATTTTCAAAGGTCCCAAATATAGTATCCATTTGGTTAATAATGTCTCTATAAATAGCCCTTTGATCGGTTTCATGTAGTGCATCTAATAATAAACAAACCACTTTATTTTGTGACTGGTCCGGATTAATCTGCTTCCATCGGCATTCCATACCTTCTAAATTTAAAAGGTCTTTTTCGAAATGGGTCGCGTTATTTTTTTCAAAATCATGTTTAATGATGTCTTCGGCTAATTTCAATCCGTTGCCTATAACAATAGGAATTGATAATTGGTTGGTGAGCTTATGTTTCGCTATTTTAAGATTAGATTTTAGAGTGATTAAATGTCTAACCGAAACATGGCCAACTCTAAGGGTTAAATTGGTGTTTGTTTTAATGTGAAAACTGTAGTTTTCTAAAATCAGTATTATATTATTTAAAAATAAAGTAGGAATAATAAACGTGGCACCATCTCCTCCAAAAAAATAAGGAATTTCAATACCTTTTTTTTCTTTTCGTAACGCATTTAAAACGGAAATTATTGAACCTGTAGCGGTTAAATTGACTTGATGATGATTTCCAGAATCGACCGCTCGTGTGGAATTCTGAATATCTACAACCACAATGTGCCAAGTATCGGGAACCTCAGAAAAACAGGATTCACATGCTAATAAATCTACAAGGTTTTTTTCCGAGCTTTTAAGTTTTGTATAGAATTCTAAGACGTTAGTATGGGTCATATGGAAGGATGCTGAGGTCTTTAAAAAAGGTTGTTTTTCGCGTAGAAATTTCCTTTTTGTAGTATTTGGTTTTTATTATAGTTTGGCTAATACATTTTCTATCAATGCTTTGGTAGCTTTTATACCTTCGTCTTCAGACAGTTCACGGCCTTCATATTCTATGCCTATATAACCTTTATAACCAGATGCTTTTACAATAGCCATCATTTTAAAGAAGTCCGATTTAGTCTCTTTACCATTCGCATCAAAGTCGTGTGATTTAGCACTAACGCCCTTGGCAAAAGGCATTAATTCGGTCATTCCTTTATAACGATCGTATTCATCTAAACAATTTCTATTGGTATCTCTGGTCATACAAAAATTTCCAAAATCGGGTAGCGTTCCTACATTTTCCATATTTACATTTTCCATAACGTTTGCAAGCCATGCTCCGTTAGAAGAATAGCCACCGTGATTTTCTACAATAATGTTAATACCCTTAGAGGCACCATATTTTCCCAATTTAGTCAATCCATCTATAACATATAACGCAACCTCATCAGAGCTACCTTTACCTGCTGCATTTACACGTATTGAATGTGCGCCTAGGTATTTGGCGATATCTACCCAAGCAAAATGATTTTCTACGGTTTTTTGTCGTTTCTGTGCATCGGCATCTCCTAAATGCCCTAAACCATCACACATAATAAGTCCGACGTTTACATTGGCGTCCTCACATTTTTGTTTAAAGGTTTCCCAATAGGCCATATCGTTTGCTTTGGTTTTATAAAAACTATTAACAAGTTCTATAGAATAAATACCATAAGAAGTGGCGATTACAGGAAAATCTGTAGGATTTAAACTTCCGGTATTAAAAGCTCTGTGTAGCGACCATTGGGCTAGGGATATTTTGAAATCTTCCGGTTTAGAATCGGTAGTCGGTGTTAAAGACTGAGATTGTAAACTAAAAGACAGTAACAATGCAGTCGCAATTAACATTTGTTTTAATTCTGAAAAGGACCTGTTTAGTGTAGTCGCCATAATATTATTAATTAATAGTTTTAATTTTTATTTCTCTAAATTCTATACCTTGTCCTTCGGCCTGCAAAGCGATATATCCTGCTTTTAATAATTGACCTTCGTTCTTATAATTAATGTCGTTTACATCTAATCGGCCACGACTAATTTGAGGTTTTGTATATTGAAGTACCGTATCCCGATCTACGATATGTTTTATAAGTGAATCTTGGTACACAATAATTTCTCCCGAAAGCCATTGGTTCCATGTGTAGGTTTTAGAACTTGAAGGCACGCAATGTCTAGAATCCATCTCGCCTTTAAAAAACACCTCTGTTTTAGGAGTACACACATTAGCTGTTGTTCTAGGTTCACCAGCTGTTTTCTCTGCCAAAATTTGATATTCTATCGATGTTGGCCAATCCTGATCTTTAGTCATGGTTTTCGGATCTTGAGAATGAATCATAACACCGCTATTTCTATAGGTACCTTGAGGTGCATCTTCCATCCACTGGTCTGTAAAACGATATTCAAACTTTAGGTGATAAGAAGAAAAGGGTTTGTTGTAATAGATATGACCAAAGCGTCGTCCAAATTCAGAATAGCCATCGTAATTTATTTGAAGCGTGCTATCTACAACTCTAAAGGTATTTGCGTAATTATCGTTTACATCGTGGTGATTAATTTTTATAGTCCAATCCTCTAAATCTTTACCATTAAAAAGATATATCCATTCACTCGTTGTGTTATCGGTTTTATTTGTCGTTTTAAAGTTGCAGGAGCTTAACAGTATTACTGATAATACGGATAGAAATATTCTAGAATGAATCATTTTGATTGAGGTTTTAATGCCAAATAATCATGGATTTAGTGATGTTGTGAATCTGTCTGTACCATGATTTTGCTGTAAGCACCATGCAATTTTTATAAAAGATAAGCACTCAATCTATACCACTCAGACCATTGTTTTATTGGTCGCTACGTTGACTTGCTCTAAAATAGTAAAACTAATTGAAACTTAGTAAAATCTCTAAATATTTTAAGAAAGATAAAAGATATGTCGGACTTCAGTCTTAATTATTCAATAAAACGTAAACCGACTTGTTACACCTTTCTGTTTTATTGAGGTTCAAGTCAACAAAAAAAATAAAGCGCCATGAAATAAGTTTCATGGCGCTTTATTAATTCTGGATTGAAGTTAGAGTCTTAATCTAATTAATTATTGCATTATGCTTTAAATAAACCGTCTATAGAAAGATAACGTTCTCCTGTATCGTAATTCATAGTTAGAATAACCTTATCACTAGACGTCTTTTCTAATTGCTTTCTAACCGCGGCTAAAGATGCTCCGGTAGAAATACCAACTAAAATTCCTTCAGTTTTAGCAATTTTCTGAACTTCTGCAAATGCTTCTTCTTTGGTAACCTGGATAGCACCGTCTATTAGATCTGTGTTAAATGTCTCTGGAATAAATCCTGGTCCGATACCTTGTAAGGCATGTGGTCCTGGCTCACCTCCCGATATTACTGGAGAATCTGAAGGCTCTACAGCAAATACTTTAACATTGGCAAATTTGTTTTTTAATACTTTAGACATACCACTAATGTGACCACCTGTTCCAACACCTGTGATTAGATAATCTATGCCCTCTGGGAAATCTTCAACAATTTCTAAAGCTGTGGTGTCTTCGTGTATTTTTGGATTTGCAGGATTGGTAAACTGAGACGGCATCCATGCATTTTTATTGTTTTCAACCAATTCTTTTGCCTTTGCTATCGTACCACCTAAACCTAATTCTTTCGGTGTTAATACAAGTTTTGCGCCGTAAGCGGCCATTAAAGCTCTTCGCTCTACAGACATAGATTCTGGCATTACCAAGGTTAAATCGTAGTTTTTAACAGCGGCTACCATAGCAAGACCAATACCAGTATTTCCAGATGTAGGCTCTATGATTTGGGTATCTTTAGTTAAGATGTTTTTTTGTTCGGCATCTTCAATCATCGCTAAAGCTATCCTATCTTTAATACTTCCTCCCGGATTGTATTTTTCAAGTTTCATCCAAACGTTCGCATTCGGAAATAATTTATCTAATTTCACTACTGGAGTGTTACCAATACCTTCTAAAATGTTATTGATTTTCATATGATGTGTTTAATGTCTAAGTGTTTAATTCTTAAACGGTTCCTAATGGAGTAAAATGTGAAAAATTGAGTGATACAGTCACTCAATTTATTGAATTATAAAATTAATGAATTTTGCGTATATAAGAGCGATTTCTTCAGGCTTTCTAAGGCGACAATAATATTTATTGCATCATCATAGATTTAATTTTCGATATTTAACTTCGGAACGATTTCACCATCTATCCATTGTAACTCGCGACTCACGGTATTCACTTCTACCCAATTTGTCGCTTCGTCTTGATATATACCATATTCCTTTTTGTAAACTAGTTTTCCTTCAACGCCATCGGTGTCGTTAGGAAAAACAAGTTCTTCATGAAACCAATAGACTCCGGCATCCGAAATTTGAGAAATTGAGAATGCTTTGGTCATGGTACCATGCGCTTTAAAAAAGTAAATACCACCACCTTCTACACCACAAGCTTCTGCTAGATAATTTATATAAATAATTTGGTCTACATCTACAAGCCGTTTATTGTCGTAAAGTTCTACTGAAAAAGTATGGGTTTCAAGCTCAGAAGTGACTTCGTTGATCTCTAAAGCTTCATTTAAATGACGGATTACAATGTAGTACGAATCGTCTTTCTTGCTGTATGTATAAAAGTATTTAGACGTTCCTTTTTCTTTTTGTCCTAAAGAAATCAATGCACCTAAGACGTATCCTTCCTGATCCTTATATTTTACTTTATAGTAGTGCGATGCTATTCCGTTATAGAGCACAGTCTGTGTTGCTTTTTCTAGAATCTGAATTTCAGAACCGATAGGTAAAACATCTATAGCCTTAGATGTGGTATCCGGTTTGGCTCGAAAGGCGACATGGTCTCCGAACATGACATAGTTTTTTCCACTTTCGAAATCGGAATACGTGTTGTAATATGCAATGTCTTGACCATAAGATAGGCATGAAAATAGGAGGATAAAAAGAGTTAGTTTGTTCATTTATAAATTTTTGATAAGGTTCTCAAGACATCATGTAGACTAAAACGGAAAGGTATTAACTTATTATGATTTTCTCGCCGAGAAACTTTGGTTGTACGCCAAACAAAATGTCTAAAAACACTTTAGTACGTGCTAAATATTCTCGAAGTTCTACTTTTAGTCCATAACGAGTAGAGACGTCTTTAGCATTAAAACCAATAGCGTTCATGCCGTTTTTATTCGCTAAATAAATCGCTCTTTCATTATGGAATTGCTGAGATATTATTGTGAGTTCTGTCTGTCCAAATATGTCTTTGGCACGCACAACAGAATCTAATGTTCTAAAACCGGCATAATCTAAGATTATTTTATATTCGGGAATACCGCGTTCTATTAAAGATTCTTTAAAATCTGTAGGTTCGTTGTAGTTCTTATTTCCGTTGTCTCCGCTTACAAGGACAAAATCAATTTTTCCATTTTTAAATAAATCTACCGTAGCATCTATTCTATATTTAAAGTATAAATTAAGTTCTCCGTTCGTTAGAAACTTAGACGTTCCAAGTACCAATCCGACCTTATTTTTCTTGATCTGATTAGACTTCGTAAATGTTTTATTCTTTGCATTAGATTCAATGGCCATATTAGCAGCATATATAAGTACTAAGTTGAACAAAATGAGCAGAGATAGTACGATTATAATTTTCTTTTTCATTGGTTTTGATATCTTTAATACAATATGTTTTATAAATATACGGCGATACAATCTACTATAAATGTAAGTGGTTTGACTGTAGGAAAGGATGTAAGATTAAAATCTTAACAGTTCTTTAGGCCTTCTCTATTGTATGAGCGGAATTCATATTTTTAGGTATAAAGATTTGGAGTAATTATTCATATGTGTTATATTGCATATGTTTTTGATAGAAACTCAGAATATTAGAATACGTTAGCTAGATTGGAGTAGAGGTGGGCTCTTTTTTTGAGTTGATATATGCTTTTTAGTGCATATGATTATTTTGTAATTTCTAATTATATCGTGTATAATTATTTAAAACTATGTATATGAAATCAGTAAGTCATTTTTTTAAAGCTGTTATTCAAGCGTGTCCCTATATTTTGGTCGGTAAAACCTGTGTAGAGGCAGTTAAAGGAAAACATGTAACACCTAAAAAGACATCCAAAAACAGTCTTTTGTATAAAAAAGGCATGCAAACCGGTCGAAATATCGCTTTAGTAGGTGTGTTTTGTCCATTTCTATGGTATTCCATTTTATCGGGAGGGACCAGAGATTTTATTATTCTAAATGCCATACATTCTGGAATAATAGTATGTATTGGCGGTGTAGTGGCTGGCATTAATTATCTCGCGCTAAACCATTCTAAACATAAAATGATGCAACGTGGTTAGTAACCAGAAATTTATAAACAACGTACCGATGTTAAACCTATCTTTTCTTGATATGGGAATAACACCGGTACGATGTGATTGAATTGATTTTTAAGTTGTGCAGTAATTTATTTATAACACTTCTTTCATGTGCTTATAATTTGTTTTTACCATTTCTAAGACTTCATCCATACGTCCACCTAAAATCATTTTACTTATAGACAATGCATAGCCTTTCATCTGATCGAATTCCATTTCTGGAGGCATTGCTAAGGCTTGCGGATTGGTGAAAATATTAACTAAAACAGGACCGTCGTGTATAAAAGCTTCGGTTAAAGCCGTTTTTACATGATCAGGCTCTGTGACCGAAATACCTTTAAAGCCCATAGCTTCTGCTATCATGGCAAAATCTGGATTAATCATATCCGTTTCATTATTAGGTAAACCTTCTACTTGCATTTCTAGCTGTACCATACCTAAAGAACGGTTGTTAAAAACGATGAGTTTTATAGGTAGATTATACTGTTTAATCGTAGCCAAATCGCCTAGTAACATAGACAAGCCACCGTCTCCACAAAAGGCTATCACTTGACGTTCTGGATAAGCTAATTGAGCACCAATTGCCATGGGCATGGCATTGGCCATAGAACCATGATTAAATGAGCCTAACATCATTCGTTTTCCAGTCCCTTCAATATATCTGGCTCCCCAAACGCAACACATACCGGTATCTACCGTAAAAACCGTATCGTCATTTGCCATTTTATTTATAGTCGAAGCTACAAACTCGGGGCTAATATGGTTTTCAGATCCGCTTGCATTAACATAAATATCTAGGTTCTCTTTAACTTTATCATAAATCTGTAATTGTGCTTTTAAAAAACTATCGTCTTCTTTATCTTTTATTAATGGTAATAAAGCCGAGATGGTATCTGTAATTTTTCCAGACAATCCCATTTCTAGTTTTGCACGTCTCCCTAAACGTTCGGGCTTTTCGTCTATCTGAATGATTTTGTTTTTTACGGGCATAAAATGTTCGTAAGGGAAATCTGTTCCTAAAAGGATAACCACATCCGATTCGTGCATGGCATGGAAGGCAGACGGCACTCCTAAGAGTCCTGTCATTCCAACCTCAAACGGATTGTTATATTGCATACCCATTTTTCCTCTAAAGGAATAGCCAATGGGTGCTTTTAATAAGGTTGCCAATTTAATAATATCGTCGTGAGCTTCGCGTGCTCCGATACCACAATAAATGGAAATTTTAGGATGTTTATTTACTAAATCTGCCAGTTTATGTAACTCGGTATCTGTTGGTCGTAAAATGGTTTCGCCATGAAAATTATACATAGATGTGGCACTTTCTTCAGCAGGCATGGCAGATACATCGCCAGGTAATCCAAAGACTGCTACACCTTTTTTATGTACAGCGTTTTGTATGGCGGCTTGTAACATCCGTGGGACTTGTTTTGGTGTGCTCGCCAGTTCATTATATACACTACAATCATCGAATAATTTATAAGTGTTGGTCGCTTGAAAATAATCTACTCCATATTCTGGCGTATTAATGGTAGACGCAATAGCAATTACAGGAACTCCGGAACGGTTTGCATCGTATAAACCATTTATTAAATGCACATGGCCAGGACCACTACTTCCTGCACAACAGGCAAGGCCGTCTAATTCGGCTTCGGCAGCAGCAGCGTAAGCACCAACTTCTTCATGACGGACATGAATCCATTTAATCTTTCCACTTCGCCTAACGGCATCATTTAATTCATTTAAGCTATCTCCCGTAACCGCATAAATGCGTTTTACATTGTTGCTTACTAGCATTTCTACAATTTGGTCTGCTACTTTCTTTCCCATAATTCTTTTTTTTTTTGTGCGTTTTCCTTGACTTATTCAAATAAAATTACAAAATAGGAGGAGTAAAGGGGTGTAAAGTTTTGTTAACTTATATCCTTGAGAAGTTGTTACACCAAAAAAAGTTGTTTTTAAGGGTGGATTAAGATCAGATTCGTGTCTGATTTGTAAAAGGAGCCATTTTCGGAAAACACACCCGAAGCGTTACCGAACAAGATCTGAACAAGACTCGAACAAAACCTCTTGTAAATCCTAACTTCGTTTCAGTCGGTTGCTACCAAATTCATAACGGTTCAGTTTGTGTCACAGTGTGTCAAAAGTATAATAAAAAACTCACGAATAATGTATCGCAATTTTAGTAAATAGTAAAGATAAAAGGCCGAATTTGGTGCTTTATAATCATTGGTTTTACCGCAATACAATACACATATTTAAAGTATAATACCTCCATAAAGGGGTGGAGGTTTTTAGCTGTGTTAAAACGGATGAATCTTAACATGCCTTTTTAAATTTCTGTTCAATAAATATTTTACTTTTATTATTTTTACTTTAAACACTATAAATTAAAACATTATGAAAAAATATATAGGATTATTAGTTTGTTTCTGTTTGTCCTTCGGATTACATGCACAAGGATTAATTGGAGCTTGGGAGCGTTATTCGATCTCCGAACACGTCAAGGTAAAACATGTTATGATATATACGGATGGGTACTACGTATTAACAGCGTTTGATGCCAGTACAGGCGAATTTGTAAGTACCACAGGAGGACGTTGGAAAATAGAAGGAGATAATATGACAGAACACATAGAGTTTGATTCTTCTAATTCGGATCGGGTTGGCTCAACAATTAGTTATAGCGTGAGTATAACGGATTCTAAACTTAAACACATTGAAAGCAATACAACATTTACCCAAATAGACAATGGAACACCGGGAGCGTTGCAAGGCGCGTGGTTAATGTCTGGAAGAGTTAAAGATGGGACGGTACAATCGCGAGATACAACAGGCCCGCGAAAAACGATCAAAATACTATCAGGAACCCGATTTCAATGGATAGCTTATAATACAGAAACAAAAGAATTTAAAGGTACTGGCGGTGGTACGTACACCACTAATAATGGCAAGTATACCGAAAATATTGCGTTCTTTTCTAAAGATAATTCTAAAGTCGGTTTGTCTTTATCTTTTAATTTTGAACTTATTGATGGAAATTGGCATCATTCAGGTAAGTCAAGTAAAGGCGATCCTATTCATGAAGTATGGAGTATTAGAGACTAAATATTACATGCTACAGTAGGTGGTGTAATAACATACATAAGTACACTCTTATCTTAAAAATCCAATGCTCATGGGCATTGGATTTTTTGTTGGATTTAGTTTTAGATCTTATTATTTCATTTCTAAAGTCGGGATTTGCAGTGTTTTATACCGTGAAAAAAATCATTTACATTAAAAAGTGAAAAAGATATTAATTGTAAATAAATGTCATTAAATTTAAGTGAAAAATAACAAACTAAAACCCAAATAAATTGAAAATCAAAACAGTACTTGTCGCCAATCGCGGTGAAATAGCCATCAGAATTTTTAGGGCCTGCACAGAAATTAATGTCAAAACTATAGGGATTTACACCTTCGAGGATCGGTATTCCTTACATCGCTATAAAGCAGACGAATCCTACCAAGTAGGGGAAGATAACGAACCTTTAAAACCGTATTTAGATATTGAAAGTATTATTAAAGTTGCGGTAGAACATGGTGCAGATGCCATACATCCGGGATACGGATTTTTATCAGAAAACGCCAATTTCGCGCAGGCTTGCGAAGATCATGGTATTATTTTTATCGGACCAAAAGTTTCCGTTTTAAAATCGTTAGGAGATAAAATTATGGCGAAACGCGTCGCCGTAGAAAACGATATTCCAATAATAAGAAGTAATAGTAAACCATTAACCGATATAGATGTAGCCTTATCTGAGGCCGAAATTATTGGATATCCCATTATGCTTAAGGCGGCTTCTGGTGGTGGCGGACGAGGAATGCGGGTGATTAGAGAGGAAGAGGAGCTTAAAAGTGCGTTTAACGAAAGTAAGCGAGAAGCTTTGAATGCTTTTGGAGATGATACGGTGTTTCTAGAAAAATTTGTAGAAAATCCGAAGCATATCGAGATTCAGATTGTAGCCGATAACCATGGTAATATGGTGCATTTGTTTGAACGGGATTGTTCGGTGCAACGGCGTTATCAAAAAGTAATCGAGTTTGCGCCTTCGTTTGATTTATCGGTAAAAACCAAGCAAGCGTTATACGATTATGCTTTAAAAATATGTAAAGCTGTAGATTATAATAATATTGGTACAGTTGAGTTTTTAGTTGAAAATGACGAAATCTATTTTATTGAAGTCAATCCAAGAGTGCAAGTAGAGCATACAGTTACCGAAGTGATAACGAATATAGATTTAATAAAAGCGCAACTCTTTATTGCTGGCGGTTATAAACTATCGGACGAGCAAATTAAAATTCCGAGTCAAGATGCCATAAAAATAAGTGGCTACGCTTTACAGTGCAGAATTACAACAGAAGATCCTCAAAACGATTTTAAACCCGATTACGGAACGGTGTCTGCTTACCGAAGTGCGGCAGGATTTGGAATCCGTTTAGATGCAGGAAGTATTTATCAGGGTGCTGTTATTTCGCCTTTCTTCGATTCTATGCTAGTAAAAGTTACCGCACATGGAAGAACTTTAGACGGTGCAAGTCGTAAAATTCGTCGTGCTTTAGCCGAGTTTAGAATCCGCGGTGTTAAAACCAATATGCCATTTCTGGATAATATTCTAAAACATGAAACCTTTAGGCAAGGAAAAGTAACAGTAAACTTTATAAAAGCTAATACAGATTTATTTGTCTTTAAAGCGCCTAAAAATAGAGCTACTAAATTAATTACATATCTAGGCGATATTGTGGTTAATGGGAATGCCGATGTTAAAAAGGTAGATACTACAAAAACATTTATCAAACCAAAGGTGCCTAAATTCGATTCTAACGCAACGTATCCTGAAGGCACTAAGGATCTTTTAACCAAATTAGGACCGGATAAATTTTCGGAATGGTTAAAAAATGAAAAACAAGTACATTTTACAGATACGACCATGCGTGATGCGCACCAAAGTCTGTTGGCTACTAGAATGCGAACGTTCGATATGCTAAAGGTCGCGGAAGGTTATGCTAAAAATCATCCAGAAATTTTTAGTATGGAAGTTTGGGGCGGAGCAACCTTTGATGTCTGTTTACGGTTTCTTCAAGAAAATCCATGGGAAAGATTACAGCTGTTGCGTAAAGCCATGCCTAATGTATTGTTACAAATGCTTATTCGAGGTTCGAATGGTGTGGGATACAAAGCGTATTCAGATAATTTAATAGGTGAATTTGTTCAACAATCTTGGGAAAATGGAGTAGACGTATTTCGAATTTTCGATTCGTTGAATTGGATGAAATCCTTAGCGCCTTGTATCGAGCATGTCCGCACACGAACAAATGGATTAGCAGAAGGTTCTATTTGTTATACCAACGATATTTTGAATCCGAATAACACAAAATACAACCTGAACTATTATATCAATCTAGCTAAAGAAATTGAAGGTGCCGGCGCTCATATTTTAGGTGTTAAAGATATGGCCGGTTTGCTAAAACCTTATGCCGCTTACGAGCTGATATCAACTTTAAAATCGGAGATTAATATTCCCATTCATTTACATACACATGATACGTCGTCTGTTCAGGCAGCAACCTATTTAAAAGCGATTGAAGCAGGCGTAGATGTGGTAGATGTGGCCTTGGGCGGTTTATCGGGGTTAACATCGCAGCCTAATTTTAATTCGATTGTCGAGATGCTTAAATATCAAGATCGCGCAAGTCCAATAAATATCGATTCTTTAAATGAATATTCTAATTATTGGGAAACCGTGAGAGACTATTATTATCCGTTTGAATCGGGTTTAAAGTCGGGCTCTGGCGATGTGTATAATCATGAAATTCCTGGCGGGCAATATTCGAATTTAAAACCACAAGCTCAAGCTTTGGGGTTAGAAAGTCGCTTTCATGAAATTACAAAAATGTATGCCGAAGTGAATACCCTTTTTGGAGATATTGTTAAAGTCACACCAAGTTCTAAAGTGGTAGGAGATATGGCGCAATATCTTGTGAGTAATCATTTTACGGTGCAAGATGTTATTGAGCGTGGAGACTCTATGTCCTTTCCGCAGTCGGTAGTCGATTTGTTTAAAGGCGATCTCGGACAGCCGGTTGGTGGTTTTCCGAAGCAACTCCAGCAACTTATTTTAAAAGATCAGAAACCATATACAGACAGACCAAATGCACATATACCGCCTTTAGATCTGGAAGAGGAATTTAAGACGTTTAAAGATACATTCGAAAAGGATTTTAGTAGAAAGTTAGAGTATACAGATTTCCTGTCTTATCAGCTATATCCGAAAGTGTTTACCGATGCGTTTAACAAGCATTTAAAATATGATAACCTGATGAATTTACCGACCAAAAACTTTTTTTATGGTATGGATTTGGGAGAAGAAATTATTGTAGAATTAGACAAAGGAAAAACACTGCTAATTACTTTAGAGTCTGTAGGAGAAGCCAATTATGAAGGCTTGGTTACTGTATATTTTAAGGTGAATGGCCAAGGACGAAGTGTGAAAATAAAAGATACGTCGATTAAAGTTGATACGGTAGAACATATCAAATCTGATAAGTCCCATCCGAATCAGATCGGTGCGCCATTACAAGGTATGTTGTCTACCATATTAGTAGAAAAAGGAGATAAAGTAACTAAAAATCAGCCTTTGTTTATAATTGAAGCCATGAAAATGGAGACCACCATTACGGCATCTGTAGATGCTACAGTAAAAGAGGTTATACGAAAAACAGGAGGCATGGTCCATGCCGATGATTTAATTATTGTATTGGAATAGGAACGTGGTTTTATAAGTTTTTAATAGAAATAGTGAATCTGTACTAAAAAAAAGAACCTCAGACTTCATTTAAGTCTGAGGTTCTTTTTTAACACTGAAAATATAACTTGAAATGCAATTAAGCTTCGCAACTTGCGCAATCTTTCTTTTGTTTGAATTTCTGCGCCGCATTCATACTATGTTGATAATACAACGATTTTAATCCTAACTTCCAAGCATTAATATGTATTTTATTAATGTCTTTTGTAGGCATATCTGGATGTACAATAATGTTTAATGATTGTCCTTGGTCGATATGGTTTTGTCTGTTCGCCGCTTGGTAAATAATATCCATTTGGTCTATTTCCGAATAGGTTTTAAATACTGCCTTTTCATGGTCTGATAAGAAATCTAAGTGCTGTACAGAACCATCTCTACTTCTAATGTCGTTCCAAACTTCAGGAGTATTCATACCTTTTTCTTCTAGAAGATTAACCAAGTATGGATTTTTAATAGTGGTTTTGATTTTAGCAATATCCTTCACATAAATGTTAGACCAAATTGGTTCTATACCTTGAGATACTTGTCCTAAAATAAAAGCTGAAGATGTAGTTGGTGCAATCGCATTTAGAGTCGCATTTCTACGTCCGTATCCTTTAAGAAGGTCTGGTTCTCCTAATGCTGTTGCAAGTTCTTCTGAAGCTTTATAAGAACGCTCTTTTATGGTTTTAAATATTTCACTATTTAAGTTAAACGCTTCTTGACTGTCAAAAGACAATGATTTAGATTGTAATAACGAATGCCATCCTAAAACCCCTAAACCTAAAGCTCTGTTTTCTTTAGCGAAGTTATAAGCACGCTCCATAAATAAGAACGTTTGGCGGTCTTCACGACTGTCTGAATCTCTATAAGATTCTAATTTTTCTAAAAATTCTGAAATTACAGCATCTAAAAAGTACACCATAGTTTCTACGGCGTCTGTATCTTTCCACTTGTCGTAATTAAGTAAGTTTATACTAGAAAGTACACAAACAAACGACCAGTTTTCGTCTGAAGGCAACATGATTTCTGTACATAAGTTACTCGCGTAAATCGGATGATTTTTGTCTTTGTACACATCTACAGAACCTTCATTAGCATTATCTGTAAAGAAGATATATGGGTAACCCATTTCACCTCTACTTTGTAATACTTTGGCCCATACTGTACGTTTTTCAACATCACCATCAATCATAGACTGCATCCACGCATTGGTTACCGTAACCCCATGCGTTAATTCTTGAATAGCATTTCCTTCAGACCCAATTTCTAAAAACTCCATAATGTCTTTATGGTCTATTGGTAGGTACGGAGAGAAGCGACCACGACGCACAGAACCTTGACTTACAACATCGACCATAGATTCGAAAAGACGCATAATATGTACAGCTCCTGATGCTGTTCCGTTATTCTTTACTTCGGCTCCTCTGTGACGGATTTTACCAAAGTATCCAGATGTTCCACCACCAAGTTTAGACATCATTCCAATTTCAGACTGTGTAAACAAGATGTTTCCCATATCGTCGTCTATATGCGAACCAAAACAGCTAATCGGTAAGCCACGTTTTTGTCCGAAATTAGACCAAACAGGAGAGGCTAGCGAATAAAAACCTTGAGACATATAGTTGTAAAATTTATCGCTAAAGCCAGGCATTTTTAAAATGTCTTGCGCGCGATCTGCAATTTCTCTAATACGCTCTTCTGGATTTACACCTTCTGTAAGGTATCCCGATTCTAAAAATTTACGGCTATTTTCGTTTAACCATCCAAAGGAATCATTTTCTATGGTACCGTTTTTAGTGTGTAATGCCGCGTGTCTAGCATCGACTAAATTTTGAGCATTATTTTTTTCTGATGTTGTTGTAACAGGGTCTTGATTGTAAGTGTTGTTTTCCATTTTTTAAAATAAGTCGTCGCTAGTTATACTTTGGGCTCTTTTACTGTAATTTATAGAACGTTTAACAAAGAAGTCTCCATGTTTTGTTCCGATTATTTCGTCATCAAACCATTCCGTTTGAGCTAATAATTTCTGATCAATTTCAAATATTTTATCAATTCCAATACTCTCTAACGAGTTATTGAAACGATTTTTAATGAATTCGTTTATTACCGCTTTCGGAATAAAATCTAATTCACCTTTTTCGAAAATCCAATCTATAATTTTACTTTCAGAACTATACGCTTCTTCACATAGTTGCTGAATCATAATCTTATACGTATCGTTAAACCATTCTGGGTGTTCGTCTTTAATGATATTGATAAGGTCGATACCAAAATCGCCATGAATTTGTTCTTCTTTAGAGGTTGCTTCTACAACATTCGAAATTCCCTTAAGCATGTTTTTATGCTTGTTAAAAGCCATTATGATAAGGAACTGAGAGAATAAAGACACATGTTCTATAAACAAAGAGAATAATAATACAGATTCTGCATACTCTTCGTTATTCTCGCTTTTTGCATTTTTTAAAGCCGTCTCTAAATACTGGACACGCTTCATTATTGCAGGCTTCTTTTTTAATTTTTCGAACTCACTATTTAATCCTAAAATTTCTAATAAGTGAGAATAGGCATCGTGATGTCTTACTTCACTTTCTGCAAATGTAGCACCTACAGATCCTATTTCTGGCTTAGGCATACGGTGATAAATATCGCCCCAAAACGTTTTAACCGCCACCTCTATTTGAGATATAGCAAGCATGGTGTTCTTAATAGCACTTTGCTCTACAGGTGTTAAAGCCGATTTAAAATCTTGGATGTCACTTGTGAAATTAAATTCGGTATGAATCCAGTACGAGTGACGAATAGCTGGTACATATTCGTATAATTGAGGGTACTCGTAAGGTTTTAAATTGATACGTTTTTCGAAAATATTACTTTTTCTACTTTGCGTTTGGTTGTTTCTATAAATGATATACGCTTTGGCAACATCTACAAACTCACTATGCATAAGTTTTTTCTCGACAATATCTTGTACTTCTTCTACCGTAGGTACGTAATCTTTGTCTTGATCGCGACGTTCTAAAAGCTCGGCATATACATTTTTTGCAATAAGTGCGGCATCCTCGCTAGTACCATGATTAACGGCATGCATCGCTTTAGTAACCGCAGCTGTAATTTTCTGAAGATCGAATGGTTTTGACTTAAAATTTCTTTTAATAATTTGAATAATTTCCATATTTACGATATTAAGTTGGTTTAGTTCGCCTTAAATTAAATACCTTTTAAACACTGAGAGGTATTTATTCTCGGCAATAAACCATTAGTTTTAAATTGCAATACTGATTTTAGGTAAACAAGGAAGAATAAGATAGAGACCACACATAGTAAATGGCATAGCTCTTTTCTAACTCCAGCTTCAATCCCCGAAAGCACATTGAATTATTAATATTAAATGGCAGGTCTTCTGACTAACTCCTTTCACTCGGTCTTCCCATTCTTTCGAAAAGTGACCTTATTTGAGCTTCCGTTCGTGAGTATACAGCTGCGGGACAGTTCCGGAATTCCACCGGATTCCCTTTTAATATCAAATTCGAAAACTTGATAACCATTTAAAGTTAAAATCGGGTGTAAATTTATCTACTATAAATAAGTTATAATAATATACTTATCAGAACTTATTGACAATTGTAGATAAGAGTAATTTCTAATCCGTTATATTATCTTATTTATTTTATAAGTAGACGTTGCTTCCTAGTAGAGTAGGGGATAAGCTTTCTTAAAAATAAAAATGCAATGGGATTTAATTTACAATCTATTTATTTTAGCAGAACGTTTTACAGGCTAGATATTAAGATATCCGTTATAAATCTAGACTGAAATTTTCGAGCTTTTTCAATTCGTCTGCAACGATTATATTCCACCGTTGTTGTTCTTCTTGATCTGTTGAATACTGTGTTTGAGTATCGTATTGCTTCTGAAAATAGATATACGATCGAAATAAACTTTTATGAATGCGTCTGTAATCGGATTGTAATACTTTTCCTGTCGTTTTTTTTATCTTTTGAATATCACGTCTCATTTTTCGGGCATACAGTTCTGCGATGTCAAAATGTAATTGTTCATGGTTTAAAATATAGGCACTTGTTGTATTAATCCATGACAGATCTTTATGAAACTTGGCGAACACCTGGTAGGTATAAACACCATTTTTATAGCTGTTAGGTACAATAATAATATTGGCGCCCGTTAGTGCTTTTTTTGAGGTGGTTGCGTCTACTTCTGCTTGAAAATCTGTTAGCTTTAATCGTCTGTCTTTAGTCCAAATAATGGCATCATCAGTTTCTTTTTCAACCTTCTTAAACGTCTGAGCAAACGCAGATGTGCTCATAGTCGTAATAAAGATTAGCGATATAATGTAGTAGGTATAGATGTTCTTCATCTCTGTTTTAAAGTAAATCCTGACTGACTTTTAAAGGAGGTAAATTAAATTTTTATTTTAGGGAATTAAAATTTTTCAACAGACTTTTTGGCAATAAAAAAATCCGAACATACGTTCGGATTTTTACTTTATATAAGAAGGAGATTATTATTTAATCTCTATAACTTCTAAATCGAAAGTTAAAGCTTGACCAGCAAGTGGGTGATTTCCATCGACAACAATATGATCGTCTTGAATATCTACAACTCTAAATTGGTGTTCTCTACCATCTTCACTTTTTGAAGTTAATCCCATTCCAAGTTCTGGTTTTACTTCTGGTGGTAATTGCTCATTTGCAACTTTATGAAACAACTCTTCGTTAATGTCGCCGTATGCGTCTTCTTTAGCTATCTCAACTGTTTTTTTCTCGTTCACTTTCATGTCAATGATAGCATTTTCAAAACCAGGAATTAACATCCCCTGACCAATAGTAACTTCTATAGGCTCACGCTCTAAAGAACTATCGAACACACGACCATCGTTTAACTTCCCTGTGTAATGTACTTTTACTGTATCATTCTCTTTTACTTGACTCATACTCTGTTTTTAAAGTTTTAATAAAAAGCAAAGCTAGGATTTTAAGTTGGAAGCACCCAGAATATAGGCTAAAAGTCTGAAAATTAAGAAAGGTTTAACGTCTAAACCCCTAAAAATAAATGCTAAACAAAAAAAAGAGCTATATAATTTACTTCTAAGGTTATATTTGTTTTAAATGATTGCAATTAGACAACCTAACTATGAGGTCTGTTCATAGTAATTAGTTGTAAAAATAATGTCAGATAATAGATATTCTAAAAAATGGACAGATTGGTAACCGAAGTAAATTCTTCAAGAAATTTCATTCCTTTATAAGAGTTTCCTTTTTTATTTAATTTCGGACTCCAAACAGCAATGGCATATTTGTCAGGATAAATGGCAATTATACCACCGCCTACACCACTTTTACCTGGTAGACCTACTCTAAAAGCAAATTCTCCCGACTCGTCGTAAAAACCACAAGTCTGCATGAGTGCATTTATACGTTTCGATTGCGTTTCTGTTAATATTGGGGTTTTATCTGTTATTTTTTTACCGTTATTGGCTAAGAACAAAAAGAGCTCGGATAAATCTTTGCAATGCATTTCCAGTGAACAGATATCAAAATATAAGTCTAACACATCGGCGGGATTATTTTTAATATTTCCTAACGATTTAATAAAATTACAGAGTGCTATATTTCTAAATCCTACTTCTTTTTCTGAGGCCGCAATTTGACTTGAATAATTAATGTCTTCATTATTGCTTATGTCACGTACAAAAGCTAAAAATGCTGCTTTAGGGCGCTTAAGCTCGCTTAATAATATGTCTGCTATAACTAATGCTCCTGCATTAATAAATGGATTTCTAGGGATTCCTTTTTCTACTTCTAATTGTAACAGAGAGTTAAAAGCGTTTCCTGAAGGTTCTACATCTACACGTTCCCAAATTTTTGCACCTAATAGTTTATATGCTAAAATTAAGGATAAGACCTTTGCAATACTCTGTATGGAGAACTTTTGGTAACAATCTCCAACTCCATAATTTTGGCAATCCATAGTCGTTATGTGTACTCCAAATTTGTTCGGATCTACTTCGGCCAAATCTGGAATATATGTTGGTAGTGCGCCACAATCTTCCATAGCCTTCACATTTTTGTATATGTCTTGAATAATGTCTTTAAAATCCACGTTCTTTTGTTTTTAATGCAATATCTGCGTTATAATAATAAACTGCGAGTTAGAATAGCTAATGTAAGGAATAGAAACTAAAATGAATCGCTGTTTACATTTTGAACGTATATATGACATCTAATGCTTAGCTCTTACTGTTGATTGCCCTTTTTAATACTGAAGCTTTTTTAAAATTCTTAAAAGCTACAATGTTGCGAGCTATTCATAATTTAAAATTAGGTTGTTTTAAATAAAATATTGAAATTTGCGACGTGAAAACAGCAACACTTTTTTTAGCTATATTTCTTCTAGTTAAACCACTAATCCCTTTAGTGGAATATGTTGCGTTTTATGATTATATAAAAAATGAACTTTGTGAAAACAAAGAAGTGGTAGAAATGCAATGTAATGGAAAGTGCCATTTAGGTAAAGAAGTTGCTAAAATTTCTGATTCTCCCGAGACTGGAAATGATAAAAAACAGGTATCCATAGAAACTATGGTGGTGTTTTATCAGAAAATTTCAGATCATTTATTTTCACCATGTATGTTATATACGGATACTGCAAAAATTACTTCAAAGTATAATAGGTCTTATTCCTATCTAGAAACAGACTCTGTTTTTCATCCGCCACAAGTATAATCCTCCAGATGTTTCTAAGTTATATCAGTGTTGATTTCGGTCAGCTCTAAATTTGCACGTATTATTTTAAGTGCATCATGGTATACTTATAAACAATCCTCATCTATTTTCTTATTTAAACTACAGAATTTCCTGTTATGTATTAAACGCGTTTAAAATGTTAGGAATGCTGTTTTACTGCACCAGTACTGCTATGTTTAAATAGATTTTAAACGGACTATTTCTAGATTTTACAGAAATAGTCTATAGAAAATAAATAACAAATCGGAGTGATCTCGATAACTATCGGGTATACGCAGATTAAATAATTTAAACAATGAAATTTTCAAAATTTTGTCTCATTGCATTAGGCAGTGTGGTGCTTTCCTGTACCATAGAAAAAACCGACTATGAAGCTGAAATAGCAACAGAAACTACGGAATACTTTGAGTTTGAAGAGGTTCTTTCTGTAATTAATGGTGATTATACTATGAGTCTAGAGGCGTTAAACGGTACGCTGTATAAGGGTTACAATGACATTCGTGTGAAAGTTATTAATTCGCAAAGCAATGAAAGTTTAGAACATTCCGAAATCACTTTTTTACCCATCCTAACAGATGCCAATGGTAATAAAACCTCTTGTCCGCATAGTTACAGCTTAACTTATAATAGTACAGAAAAGTATTATTCTGGTTATGCCGTTTTTACGAGCGAAAGTAACACTACAGTAAGCTGGCAGGCGTATATTGATTTTAACGTGAATTCCCAATCGTATGCTATTAATCAACCGATTACAATTGAAGAACAAACGAATATGAATCTAAATATGACTGCCTTTACTGCTAGTGATAACGAACAATATTTTATAGCATTAGTATCGCCACAAAGTCCAGGAGTTGCCGAAAATGATTTGGTAGCAGGTATTTACAAATATAATAAACCCACAGAGTCGGAAGGTGAATTCCCAGATCTGTCTCAGTATTCTTATTCTATTGTTAACGATTTTACCTTGTACTTAGATCCGCGAATGCCAGAAGCTTCCATGGGGAATCATTCGTCGCCAAACAATCAGGATTTAACGCAACAGAGTGATAGTTTATATCATGGTGTTGTGAATTATACGATGACGGGAAATTGGACATTGAATTTTATGTTACAGAATGAAAACGGGAAAATTATAAAAGGCACACAAGTTCCAACAGATTTTACACCGGGAGTAGAAGGTGCAAAAAGTGAGCTTTATATCGATATTTTATTTTAAAAAAATGAAAAGAATAACTCTAGCTCTATTTTTATTAGGAACACTTGTACATGCCCAAACCGAACCAGTAATACACGATAGTTTGGATGTGGTTTTAGATGAGGTTTTAATAGTGGCCGCTAAAAAGGATAAAATTAAAACAGATTTAAAAATGGCTGTTTCGGTGGACGAATTTTTAGCGTCTTCAGAGCATGTAAGCTTTATAAAACGTGGGGCTTACGCTTGGGAACCTTTACTTAATAATATGAGTACCGAACGTTCTACGGTGACTATAGACGGGATGCATATTTTTGGAGCCTGTACCGATAAAATGGATCCGGTAACATCGTATGTCGAAAGTAATAATTTGTCGGATATAGATATTAAATCAGGGCAAGAAGGTAGTATGCATGGCGCGACAGTAGCAGGAAGTATAGACTTAAAACGTAAAAGTACAGCATTCGGAAGAATTTCTAAATGGAATGGGGCTTATCAGTCGGGTTATGAGTTTAATAACAATCAGTTTTTTAATTTAGGAAATGTATCGTATTCAAGTGATAAATTAGTTGCCGATGGGAGTATTTCGTACAGAAAAGCAGATAATTATTCCGATGGTAATAACGATGAGGTAAACCATTCTCAATTCACAAAAATCAATAGTGCTTTAGGTCTTGCGTATAAAACTAGCGCACTGTCTTCGGTACGCGTAGATGCTATATTCGATAAAGCCAAAGATGTTGGTTATCCCGCCCTTCCTATGGATTTGTCATTGTCTAGAGCCTTAATTACTTCTGTGGCCTACAAGAAATTTTTCGAAGAGAAACTGCTAAAAGTTTGGGATACTAAAGTGTATTATAATGCGATTGAACATTATATGGACGATACCACTCGACCTGAAAATTTAGTACATATGGACATGCCGGGTTGGAGCACAACCTATGGTTTATTGTCTAAAGTGAACTTAAAAAGTGATAGGTATACAGCTGAAATCCAATTAAACGCTTACGATAATTTATCGATTGCCGAAATGCGCATGTATCCTCAGGATCGGAGCGAGCGCACCATGTTTGCTTATAGCTGGCCTTGGGTAACGACGCGTTATGCAGGATTATCCATGAGCAATTCCTACGAAATGTCTGAAAAAAGTCAGCTTAATTTTGGAGGGACCTTAGGGGTGAATTACAATTATTCTAAATACATTGAATTCAATTGGATCTTTCATCCGGGAGCACCACAAGAGAAGACACGGTTTTTACCTAATCTATACGCAAGCTATCAGTTTAATAGTGGCGGATTTAATGCTTCTATAGGTGGCGGTTATGGCCATAGAGCACCTTCTGTTTCCGAAGGGTATGGATATTATATCTATAATAGTTTTGATAGATATGATTATATAGGAGATCCGAATTTAGAAAACGAAATTTCTTACGAGGCCAATGCAAGCGCAGGATTTTCTCATGCGAAAGGACGTATTCAGGCAAAAGTGAATTATTTCTACATCGAAAATTACATTATTGGTCGCATTTTAAGTGCAGGAAGTCCTATGAACTATCAGTCGGTTGGAGTTAAAGGATACACGTCTTTAGATTTTGCGACCTTATTCAATTTTTCATTAAGTGGTGACTATGCTATTTTAGATAATTTACATTGGAAAGGGACACTAACCTACGCACGAGGTCTTGACGAAGATGAAAATAATTTACCATTTATTCGTCCGTTAAGTTATCAAACCTCATTGCACTTTTCGTATCAAAAATTTGGCTTTCTAACCTCGCTTAATGGCGATTTCGAACAAATAGATTATAGTCCGGAATATGGAGAAGACCAAACACCGTCTTATACCAATTGGAATCTATCTGCAGATTACACATTTCATATTACAAATTACAAAACAGTCTTACAAGTTGGTGCCGAAAATGTACTTAATGCCTACTACAGCACGTATGCAGACTGGGGAAATATCCCAAGAATGGGGCGTAATATATTTACGTCGTTAAAAATAAATTTATAATAATTAATACCTAAAAAATATAATAATCAATTAAATCAAAAACTATGAAAAATTTTAAAAAGTACCTTTTATTACCAGTATTCGCTTTAGCGCTTGTGTCTTGTAACGACGATGATGTGCCCGTGGCTAACCATGTAACTTTAGAATTTGAGAATACATTTAAAGGAACGCCTATAGTGCTTAACGAAACAGAAAATACTTCGGCAGTTGGTCAAGTTCACAAATTTTCTGAACTAAAATATGTAATAAGTAATGTTCGTTTAATTCAAGCCGATGGGACAGAAATTCCGTATAATACTAACAATTTAGATGCAGGAGCAATAGTGGTAGATCAATCTAAACCAGAAACAGCAACGTTTGTGCTAAATGATATTCCAACTGCGGAATACAGTCAGATTATTTTTGGATTAGGAGTGAGATCGGATTTAAATACTTTAGACGAAGTTAGTAATCCAAATTTTTATGCCACTGCAGGAGCGAACGATACAGCAATGCACTGGGAGTGGGGAACTGGTTACCGTTTTACAAAGATTGAAGGATTTTACGAGGGAGATAAAGTGTTGTCTTTTCACTCTGGAAGTACTGTAGATGGAACTGAAGGCGACGAAAGCACTTATAATGCATATTATGATGCGTATAGAGATATAACTTTAGATCTTCCTACCAATGCAATCGTCGGTGAAAACGCTCCAACCATTAATATTGAAGCAGATTTTGATAATCTGTTAAGCGGAAAAACCAACACGATTACTTTAGACGATAGTAATGCTTTACCTAGTTTACACACGTCTGTAACCATGTCTGAATATGTTGATAATATTGGTGGTAACCAAGTAAGCGATTTTACAGGAATGTTCTCAATTTCTTCAGTAGAAAATTAAACCTAAATGTTAGAGCCGGAAAAGCAAGACGTCTAGTTCGGCTCTTTTTATTTTATAATTTGCTCAAATGAAAAACGCATTAAGAAACATTGCATTTGCACTGTTATTAGCATCTTGTAGTAACGATGATGCTGAACTTATTTCTTATAATAACCCAGAAATCACTTTAGATATTCCGTTGGGTTTCCCAGATCTTAATAGTGCTTTCTATACAAATGTACCTACAACATATGGTGTCGCATTGGGGAAGAAATTATTTAATGAAACGAAATTAAGTATCCATAATAGCATATCGTGTTCAAGTTGCCATATGCAAGGCAATGCCTTTGCAGATCATAATACAAAAGGTGTTGGTGTAGAGAATAGAATAGGACTTCGTAATCCGCCACCAGTACAGAATATGGCTTTTATGAAAGCATACAATTGGGATGGAAATATGAGTCGATTAGAAGATCAAGTGCTAGTTCCCATTATCACTCACGAAGAAATGGATTCATCAATTTTAGAAGTTATAGGCAAACTAGAAAGCGATGGCTCTTATATGGAATTATTCAATAAAGCCTTTAATGGTGAAGGCATCACAGCAGACGGTATTTATAATAGTATCGCTCAATTTGAATATACTTTAATTTCAGCAAATAGTAAATACGACAGAGTAAATCAAGATGAAGGAGAAACATTTACAGACTCAGAAGCTCAGGGTTATAATATATTTCAGGATAAATGTATTAGTTGTCACAGCACAGCGTTATTTACCGATCAGAGTTATAGAAATATCGGATTTCCTTTAAATCCGGATAACGAAGAAGCCGGTCGTGCTAGAGTGACTGGTCAGCTAGACGATTATATGCGTTTTCGCGTGCCGTCTTTACGAAATATTGAATATACAGCACCTTATGGAAGTTTTGGTCAGTTTGAAACACTAAGAGACGTTCTAGATTATTTAAGTAATGGTGTTTTAGACGCCGATAATCTAGATCCTATTTTAAAAGATAACGACAATAGAATTGTACTAACCGAACAAGAAAAAGATAATCTCATTTCCTTTATGAAGACCCTAAGTGATGAAGAATTTGTAGGTAACTAAATTTTATAGAGATAGATCGTCTTTAATCCTCCAATTCGGTAATTAAAGATTCGTGCATAAACCCTTCTAATGTATCATTAACCCGAATATGAAACCAATTTTGTGTTTTGCTTAAAATTTCAACAGGAGTGGCCCTTTTTAAATCTTTAATTTTTTCACTTTTTACAGCAGGACTTACTCTAAGTTCATTGTTATTAAGACGTGTTTCTCCAAGAGAAGATATCGTGTAACTTTCAAATTTGGGAGTTTCAGTTTCTTTAACAAAGGGGTAGGGATCTATAGCACCTTTTTGAGTGTAGATTCCGAAATGTAAATGGGGACTCGTAGTTTTAGCGTTTCCTGTATTTCCAACAAAGCCCAAAGTATCTCCTACTTTAACGCTCCGTCCGCTCGCGACAGCAATGCTATCTAAATGAGCGTAATATAGCGACTGGCCAAATATACCATCACGTAACCAAACTTGTTTTCCTCCTAGTCCACGATTTCCCGTGTTGTAAACAAACCCATCTGTAGATGCAACCACGGGCGTACCACGTTTGGCAAAAATGTCGATACCTTCGTGCGAGCGTTTACCACCACCTCTGGATGCACCCCAAAAGCTTTGTACTGCACTATTGTTTTTACCATCTACAGGAAATGCCATAGTAGGTTCTGTAAATAGTTTTAGACTAAAGTTTTTATGGTGTTTTCGATTAGAAAAAACGACAAGCTTATAACGGTTGCTAGCAGAGACGTCGAAGGACATATTATTAGACTCTACTGTATTTGATGCCGTAGGTTTTTCTGCCACTATTGAATCGTTTTCAAATGGAAAAATATCTATTGCCAATTGTAAGCTATCAGGGGCACTATTAGATTCAAGTTTAAAGCGTTCGCCTTGCTGTAAATTTAGGGTATACGCTAAAATATTAAATTTAGACGTGTCCGATTTAGATTGTATGGTAGCTGGGAGTTCAACTTGAAGGTCATTATTTTGCGCGTTATAATAACGGTTCTCGTAGTGTTTAAAAATACTGTCGTTGTCTTTAAAATCGCGTTCAAAAACAGTTTTTGCCGAAGGTTTCGAAATGGCATCGGTTATTTTTTGCGCCTGTTTACAAGATGCTAATACAACTAAAGTTAAAAGTATGATTATAAAATGCTTCATACCTTAAATTAACATAAATCGTACCATTTTTTAGTGATGATAAGTGTGTGTAATTTCTTTTAAACGCTATAAAGTAATATTTCCTTCTATGACTTTAATCTTTTTCTCTAAATAGCCATTTTCGAAAGATCAGAATTCCGTTTGTGATTTTTTTCTTTTTTGAGAAAACCACAGGGATAGCCATGGTTGCTAATAAGGCGATAAAAGCCGATGTTCCTAAAGCACCACCATAGCCTTGAAAGAACATACTTTTATTAATATAAATAATACTAAAAATAATGCCGGCAATAATTAGCCACCGGTAGTGTATAATGGCTTTAGAAGATACCATGCCCACAAAAGAAGCTCCAATAAACGCCGTTGGAATATTTTGTGTGAGATACGGATTTAGTACTTCTGGAAAATAATAGAAAAATAGACTCACGATTAACGTTAGCAAAGCAGATGCTCTTACGGCACCTTGTTTTAAGTGTTCATTAACGTAAAAGGTTAACGTAGCACCTAAAATTCCTGTTATAATTATTATAAGATTGTTTATCATACTATCCATAAATAACACCAATACACAAAAGAGACCATAAGCACACCTCCAAAAGCAACCATACCTAATTTACCACCAATACCTTGAAATATACTTTTAGATAAGAGTAAAAAGACACCAGATAACATACCAGCAAGTACTACAAACTCAATTGAGGGCGCAATTTCTAAACTAGACATGCCCACAAACGATCCACAATAAATGGCAGGTGGTAACTTTTTTAAATAGTCAGATTTTTTATTTAATGCGGGTAGGAAGGATGCTACTGTTCCTGTAATTGCAGTGGATAAAACAACACCTAAATGACCATAAACATTAAGTATGTAGCAAATTATGGCGCCAATTGGCACCCAGAGCACTACTAAAAGTTCTTCGTAAGTGTATTCGTTTTGGTGCACATCTAAATACCGATATCCTAACCACATAACCACTATAATAAGCGATATCATAAGTCCAGAGTTTAGCGCATTCCTTTCGTATTTTTCTAAAACTATCATTATGCAAAATAGTGTGAGAACGCACATGATGGCTAATTTTGAGAAGACCTGTACAGCTTTATGAGTTTTTCTTGCTGTTTTAGGATTTTTAAAAGGCTTAATCATTTAATGTGTTTAAGCATAACAATCAAATTCAGTGTATCGTCCTGTGTTTATGGACGCATTTATAGCGCCTCTCAAAAAAGAAACTTACTAATACTTGATAAAGAATTTGAATCTATTATGAGCTAACAAACGAGATCTAAAGCACTGTTGTATTATAATTCCGTTTTCTAAAATAGAAACTTACAACACCATAATTCCGGTGTCTAATTAGAAATATAATAGAAGACTCTGTTTTACAAACGTTCTTAGCTGGTTAATTACAATTTTATTTTTTTATGCGAAGTTAAAAAATATGAGAGGTGCTACATAGCATTAAAGGAGGAATATTTAATCCATGAAAAAAATAAAAGTTCTTAAGAAGTATCTCCTATTAATAATTAGGGTCGGAATATGAACCCGCGATTTATTTTAATATTATCCTCAAAAAACGTGTTAAAAACTTTGTAAATAATATATTTTCAGAATAAATAAGAGTTATTAATTAACTTTATTTAAATCTACTTGAATAGTAATCATAGAATTTGTATTTTTGGTTCACCAAATTGGTTAACCAATTTAATCTATAAAACAAATGAACGCAATTAAAAGTACGATTTCAATTTTAATCCTTTCTATTTTATTTACAGTTCAAGCTAGCGCTCAAGCTGGGAAGACTATGGTAAATAATGAGAAGGAATTAGACCAAGCAATTAAGTCTGCAAAACCAGGTGACCATATCGTTATGGCTAATGGTATTTGGACAGACCTTATTATTAAATTTAAAGGTGTAGGAACAGAAGCTCATCCTATTGTTTTGGAGGCAGAAACTCCAGGACAAGTATTTATTGAAGGACAATCTAGACTTAGATTATCTGGAGAATATTTAGAAGTTTCTGGATTATACTTCAGAAATGGGTTTACACCTAAAAGCACCATTATCGATTTTAGAACCGATAATGAAAGTGTAGCAAATCACAGTAAAATTACCAATTGTGTTATCGAAGGATTTACTCAACCAGATCGTGAAGAAAAAGACAACTGGGTTCAATTCTACGGAAGACACAACGAATTAAGTAATTGTTACATTGCTGGGAAATCTAATCCTGGACCAACATTAAGAATATACTTAAACGGTAACGAAAACATTAATAATCACCATAAAATTATAAATAACTATTTTGGTGAAAGACCTAGAGCTGGTGGACCTCACGGAGAAACTATACAGTTAGGAGATAGTTATACGTCTATGACGCCTTCATACACTCAGGTGTCTAATAATTTATTTGAAAGATGTAATGGTGAAGTAGAAATAATTTCTAGTAAATCTAACTTTAACGAATTTACAAATAACATCTTTTTTGAAAGTGAAGGTTCTTTAGTGTTACGTCACGGAAACTATGCAAAAGTAGACGGAAACGTATTTATCGGAAACGAAAACTCGACAGCAATTGGAGGTGTTCGTGTTGTAAATACAGGACACTGGGTAACAAATAACTATTTCTACAAAATTATTGGTAGCGATTTTAGAAGTGCCATTGCAGTGATGAACGGAATACCTAAATCACCTTTAAACCGTTACAACCAAGTAACAGATGTTGTCATTGCTTATAACTCATTTATCGATTGTATCTCACCTTTACAATTTAGTGTAGGAAACAATTCTGATAAAAGTGATGTATTACCTGCAACCGAATTACGTTCTGCAAGACCAACACGTACTATTGTTGCAAACAACTTAATTTATAATCACGATGCAAACGAGACTAAGCCAATTTTTGCTTACGATGAGGTTGATGGTGTAAGTTTTTACAATAACATCTTAAATACTAAAGATGTAAGTGGTATTGATACTAATGGCGGTTTAACACAAGAAGACTTTACAGTAAACAAAGTAAATGATTGGTTCTATACGCCTTCAAAAGCATTCAATGATGTATACAATGGATTCGATTTCGAACAAATATCTAAAGATCTTGTAGGAAACGACAGAACTGATAATAGTGCTATTGGTGCAGTAACATTTCCTTTTGATGATAAAGGTAAAGTTGAAATCAATAAATCACAATACGGACCAAAATGGTTAGACCGTAGTGATAAAAAAGTAAAGGCTAAAACCTTTAAAGTAACTTCAGCTGATGCCCTTGCTAAAGCAATCGTTGATGCTAAGTCAGGAGATATCGTAGAATTAAAGTCTGGAACATACAAAGTATCTGAAACTATAAAAATAGATAAAGATATTACGATTAAATCTGCTGGAAAGAAAAAAGCTAAGATTGTATATAGTGGAGCTTCAAATACCGCGTTATTCCAAATGTTACCTAAGGGAAACTTGAATTTAGAAAATGTAGCTATCGAAGGATCTAAAACTCAAGATGCATTCGCAACCTTAGAGAAAAACATGTCGACTGTTTATAAGTTGAAAATTAAAAATAGTGAAGTATCTAAATTCTCTAGTGTTTTAAGAACGTATAAAGGATCTTTAGCCGATTCTCTTGTCGTTTCAAATTCAACTATTAAAGATTGTACAAACGGAATTCTATTAGCAGGAGAAGATGACGATAAAGGAGATTACAGTGCAGAGTTTGTAACGATTGAAAACTCAACGTTCGATAATGTAGACCAAAACGTCCTAAACTACTATAGAGGTGGTTACGACGAGTCTAGTATTGGTGGTACTTTAGTATTAAAAAACAATACTTTTAAAAACAGTGGCTCTAAAGAGGAAAGTAAAATTTTATTACAAACTCGTGGAATTGTAAACATCGATTTTAATGGGAACACGTTTAAAGACAATGCGGTTTCTTACATTATTGTGCTTTGGGGAGAAAAAGGACAAGTGTCTGTAAATAATACTATAGATAACTCTGGTGAAGTTAAAACAGAGCAAAATCTAAAAATGAAATTGATGTACTAATTGTTTTAGTAAATCATACTTGTTATACTACTAAAAGAGCTTACGATATGTAAGCTCTTTTTTTTGTTCAATCTTTTCATTTCTCTGCAGATTCGTATATGTAACAGTGTAAAG